>NZ_JBSFMM010000161.1:0-26335 GCF_053599555.1 Streptomyces sp. NPDC000941 | reverse complement strand
TGTCGATGTCCCATACTCACCACAAACGGCGATCTTGGCCGGTCCCGGCCATGCCTCGTTGGCGCTGGGCGTGAAGCTTGGCGATGGCGCGTAGCTGGCGCTGCTCGTATGCGGTGGCCGGTCGCACCGAGGCACAGTGCGATCGCCATTTGAGGCCGGTGGGGCGGGTGAGGCAGACCATCGGGCCGTCGAAGTCGGCGATGGTCGCGGGCATGTCGTAGTGCCGGTCGTAGACCACCATGCCGACCGTGAGGCTGGGCAGGATGCTGGTCCAGTGCGCGCGGGTCACTTCGACCGCCGCGCCAGATGCTGAGCGATCTGTTCGCCCAGGGCCACCGACTGCTGCCGCAGTTCCTCCAGGGTCGGCCGGTCGCCGCTGTCCTGCTGCCTCTGCGGTTCGTGCTGTTCGTCGGCCTGTCCTGGCGGGTTCATGGTTTCGCCAGCCATCGGCCGCTCCTCTCCGTAGTGTTTCCGCTACCAAGTGCGTTCAGCGTGGCCTACGGTGGAGACCCGTTCAACGTGTCGGCGAGGAATGGAAGGTAGCGAACGGACCATGAACAAGAACGAGTTGAACCCGGACGCCTCCGCTGAGGCGGCCTACGGGGCCCGTTTACGCAGCCCGCGGGAGGCTCGTGGCTGGACTCAAGAGATCCTTGCCGAACGTACGGAATATTCCAGCGTGCATATTTCGGCCGTCGAAAATGGTCGGAAGCCTCCAACCCTCCGTTTCTCGCGTAGCGTGGACGTGGCGTTCGGTATCGCGGGCACGCCAGAGTCGTTCGAGCGCGAGTACCGCGAGATCAAACACGGCGGTCTGTTGGAGGGCTTCCCGGAGTACGTTGGGTTCGAGGGCCGGGCAGTCGAGATCCGGCTGTTTGAGATCGGGCTGATCCCCGGTCTGTTGCAGACCCCTGAGTACGCGCGGACGGTCGCGGATGGTGACGTGCAGCGCGGGGCCATCGCGCCCGAACAAGCTGAGGAGCGCGTGTCCTTCCTTGTGGAGAGGCAAGCCGCGCTGGTGCGCCCCCGGCCTCCCATGGTGCTTGTCGTGATGGATGAGAGCTGTCTTCGCCAGGAGGTCGGCCATGCCGGGGTCATGGAGAGTCAGCTACGGCGACTGGTCGAAGTCGCCTCTCTTCCCAACTGGGTATTGCAAGTGTCGCCCTTTGCGATAGGAGCGCGGCGATCGTTCAACCTGCCGGTCAACCTCCTTACTCTGGGCGACCGATCCGTGATGGCGTACACCGAGTCACAGGCACGGGGGCACTTGGAGCGCGAAACCACCGCTGTCGTACCGATGCTGACGGCATACCATCAGTTGCAGGCCGAAGCACTGTCGCAGGCGGAATCCGTGGCCATGATCGAGCAGGTACGAAAGGGCATCTCGTGACGACCGAATCTCCCCGCTGGTTCAAGTCCTCCTACAGCAGCAACGGCGGCAACTGCGTCGAGGTTGCCGCCAACCTCGTCGCCTCGCGCGGCATAGTCCCCGTCCGTGACAGCAAGGAGCCGCATGGCCCGGCGCTCGTCTTCGAGTCGTTCGCCTGGTCGTCGTTCGTCGCCGCCGTCAAGGGCGGGGAGTTCCCCGCCGCCTGACCACGAAGAGAACGGTGCACCGCGTCGACCGTACGGCGACCTACCCTTCGTCCATGCCTTCGGTGAGCTGATCGAGCAGGGCGGCCAGCCACTCGACGTCTTGGCGGCGCGAGAAGGCGGTGTCGGGCGGCGCGAGTGAGGCGTACACGGTCCGTAGCGCGGAGACGTCTTCCGGGGTGAGGGGAGCGCCGAGAGAGCGCAGCGCGTCCACGGCCTCCCTGACCTCGTACAGGCTGCGGAGTTCGGTGTGGCCCGCACGCACCGCGAGCGCCTTCCGGTACGCGGCTGCCGCCTCGCCCTTCTTGCCGTAGCGTGCCAGAAAGTCGCCGAGCCACATGAATTCGTAGTCCTGCGTGACCACAGCTGACCACCGCCGGAGCAGATCCTCCAGAGCCTCCCGCTCGCCGCACCGCTCCAGCATCCGGACCAGATCCGCCAAGTCATGCGTGGGCAGGTCGGGGGAGGCGGCCGCTTCGAGCAGCAGGGCCCGTCCCTCCTCGGGGCGGAGCGCGGACAGCAGTCGCAGGGGCTCGGTGAGAGCCGCCATCTCCCAGGTGTCGGGATCGCCCATGCACGCGCGCACCAGGGTCAGCGCGAGGCGGCTGGCCTCGTCTTCCACCCCCGCACCGGCGAGGAGCCGGGCGATGTCCAGTCCCGCATCCCCCGATACCGGCCGCCGAGACAGTGCGATGAGCGTGTCGACCGCCACCGCGTGGAACTCTCCGCCGAGCAGGTCCTGGACCGCGCGCAGAGCAATTGAGACCTCAGTGTCGGGGTGGTCGGCGATGGTTAGCAGCGCCTTCAGACCCCTCGGGTCTCCAGCCCATACGAGGTACTTGGCGATCTCCACCGCCTCGCCCAATGGGATGGGATGGGCGAGGCGTGCCTCCGTGGCGTTCCGTACCTCGTCGACATAACCCTCGCCATGCAGCGTGCGGGCGACTTCGGCCCAGTAGGGCCCCCACAGCGGGGGTGAGGTGCCGTCCTGTCCGGGAGCCAGTGCGGCGAGGGCCGGCTCCAGTACGCCCGTTCGCACCAGCACGGTGTACGGGGTGGCGTTCAATTCGTCGGACGGGAGAGGGGCGCCGAGGATCCGCCGTGCGACAGCCGCGGCCGCCTCATCCCGTCCGGCGGAGAAGTACGCTTCGGCAGCGGCACACAGAGCCTGGACGATGTCCGCGGGCCAGTACTCCCGCTCGCCCCTCCACATGCGGCTGTCGCTGTCAGTGGGCGGCCAATCCTCGAGCGTGGTGAAGAGCGCGTCGGTCATGGAGTCCGCTGTGTCATACGCACCCGCCTGGATCAGTAGCCGCATGTCGTCCTTGTTGGGCAGCCGGTCACTGTCGGGGGGCAGGTCCAGCAGGCGCAGCAGCGATACCGTGTCACCCAGTGCGACAGCGCAGTTGCCAAGGAGGAAACGCCCCAGGTCGTCGTCGGCCCGCAGTGACACATCGGTGAGGACACGTCGCACGGGGCCGTGGATCCGGCTGCCCAGGGCCAGCAGGTGGTATGCCGCGGCGATCCGTCCTTCATTGACCGGACCGCTCCAGGTTCTCCCGGAGTTCGGCAACGCATAAGTCGTGTGCTCAAAATGCCGCGACGCCAGAAGACGCTCGGCCTTTGCCAGCGCGGCCTCGAAACCGAAGATGCGTCCGAGTGCAACGACGGCACCTGAGCGCGCGGTGATGCTGAGCCGATCGTTGTCGGCCATGGTCACCAGGGCCTGGTATGCCGCGTCGCGCATGGGCTGGGCGGCGATCAGAGCGCAGAACTCCTGTGCGTTCCAGGAAGAATTGGCCCTCTCGAGCAGCCGGTTCAGCACCGAGGTAGTGAGGGCATCGGGCACCCGCACCCCCTCCGACAGCAGCCGCCCGGCCAGCGCTGCGTGGTCGTCCGGAACACTGCTGTCCCCGCCCAGGACGGCGATGCTGACCTCTTGGCGCTTGCCAAAGAGGTGGTAGTCGTCACTGATCCGCAGCAGCCACCCCACCAACCCCTCCGGATCGGCCCCCGCCCGCCTCGCCCAACACGCGATGGCCAGCACCCCGAAGTCCCGCCGCTCTCCCCGCAACGCGTCCCGAACCAACTCGTCCCGCAGTGGCTCCGCTCCCGGCCAATCGGCGGGGAGCCGACTCGCCGTGTCGTGCGCGGCCAGGTATTCCGCGAAGCTGCGGTGAGCCCAGTGCAGCTCGCCCGAGCCCCGCTCGTACAACAACAACCCCGTGCCGCTCAGCAGACCGGTGACCACCTCACGCCAGCCGTGCAGAAAGTCCGTGGGCTCGTCGGCCTGCTGCGCGATCCACCGCAGCGCCTCCTCCAGCAGCGGTGCGTCAGCCGTCAGCGTGTTGTGGGCGAGCGCGGTGAGCAGCGGGACACGCGCGCCGTACAGCCACTCCGCGAGCCGCCGTGAGCCACCCGCCTGCGCCACCGCCCGAAGGAAGCGGGCCCGGCGTTCCTCGTCCTCTGGACGGGCGTAAAGCAGGTAGCGGACGCAGTCGTGGTAGAGGCCGGGGCGCCCGGTCGGAAGCCCGGCTTCCGGCGCTCGGCGGAAGATCGACAGGGTGATGGCCGCGACCAGGGGCGTGCGGACCAGTTGCCGCAGCCTGCTGCGCTCGACCTCCCGTAGGAAGTCCTCGGCGCGTTCAGGGCTCCCGTCCAGCCAGCGGCGGGCCAACTCGCGGAGCTGGGACTCGTCGAAGGGGGCGAGGGCGTACGAGGCCAGGCCCGCGTCGCGCAAGGGGGACAGCTCGTGCGCGGGCAGGAAGCGGGTGGTGACCACCCAGCGGTACGGGCCCGACGCGTTGGCCGCCACGATGGAGATCACGCGGCGCCGCGCCGCCGTGTCCACGATCTCGTCCAGGCCGTCGACCAAGAGGAGCCAGCCACCGTCGCCGCTCGACTCGAAGAGGTCGTGGGGGAGTTCGGTCCCCAAGTGGCCTCCCAGCCGCCGCTGCACCGAGTCGCGAAGCAGAGAGGGCAGCGGGGCGCCGTGGGCCAGGTCGACGGCGGGGATGCGTACGGCGTGTTCTCGCGCCCCGGGCGCGTCCGCGCCGCGCCGCGCCACCCGTTGCGTGAACGTCGACTTGCCCGCTCCCGCCTCGCCCTCGATCAGCACATGCCGGTGCCGGTCCAGGATCTCCTCGGCCGGGATGGGCTCGGGGGCGGCCGCTTCGGTGTGTTCCACCACCCGCTGGTGGACATAGACCCGTTCCAGAGCAGGAGCGTCGGCGTCGAGGAAGCGGTAGGGCTGGACGTCGGAGTCCGTGCGCTCGGCGCTCAGCAGGGCCCGTATGGCCTCCGCCCGCTGCTCCGCGCGCCCGGCGGGCACGCGGACCTCCCGTAGCCCCTCCCGCCGCGCGGGAAAGCCGGTGAACAGGGCGAGTTGGGCCGACTCCGCCTCGCTCAGCGCCTCGTGCCAGCGGTCCACCCGCGAGGCCGTGAGCCGCCCCAGCCCCTCGGAGGCGTGGTGTTCGATGACGACGCCGATGAGATGGCCCTCGCTCCACACCGCCGCACCCGACATCGCTTCCCAGGGGGACACCTCGGGGTCGGGGTCCGGGGCGGGGGCGTCGACCCGGATGGAGAGGGTCTTCTGGCGGGTGTTGGACCAAGGGGAGATGGTGCCCTGCTGGTGGTGGGCGTCTCGGAAACGCGAACCCGATCCGGGCGCGTCCTCGCGGAGCTTGAAGCGTGGGAAACCCATCATCGAGCAGGGGAGTTCGCCGTCGGCGTCCACCAGTCTGCCGAAGGTGACCGTTGGGACGGGAGGGAGGTCCGGGGTGTCCATGAGGGACACCACCGCGATATCGATGTGCGGGGCCGTGAACACGACGACCCCGTCCGCGCTCCACGCGCCCTCCTGGTCCGCGCGGAACCTGAGCTGGATGGTGGCGGCATCCGCCACTACATGCGCGGCGGTGAGCACCGTACGCTCCGTGATCAGGTACCCCGATCCGCGCTCACCCGGCAGCCCGTCACCGCGCTCGACGATGACCTCCGCGACCCGGCCCGGGTCCAGACCCCGCATGCGAACTCCCTCCCGCCCCGCACTCTAAGGCCATCGCGCGGGGTGGGAGGGAGCGAAAGACGCGCTCAGCGCGTCGAGAACGAGTGCACCGTCGTCGACCGGTATGTCTCTCCCGGCCGCAGCACCGTCGACGGGAAGCCGGCCTGGTTGGGCGAGTCGGGGAAGTGCTGGGTCTCCAGGCAGAAGCCGTCGCCCTGCCGGTAGACCTGCCCCGATGTGCCCGCCAGCGTCCCGACCAGGAAGTTGCCGGTGTAGAACTGCACACCCGGCTCCGTCGTCGCGATCCGCATCACACGGCCCGACTCCGGCTCGCTGACCGTCACGATGTGCTCCGGGCGGCTCGTGATGCCCTTGTCCAGCACGAAGTTGTGATCGACCCCTTGCCCGTAGAGCACCTGCTGGTGCGCCTCGCGGATGTCCCGGCCGACGGCCTTCGACCGACGGAAGTCGAAGGGCGTGCCGGCGACCTTCGCCAGCTCACCCGTCGGGATCAGGGTCTTGTTGACGGGGGTGTAGCGGGAGGCGGCGATCTGGAGCCGGTGGTCGTAGATGGAGCCGGTGCCTTCGCCTCCCAGGTTGTAGTAGGTGTGGTTGGTGAGGTTGACGACCGTGGGCTTGTCGGACGTGGCTTCGTAGTCGATGTGCCAGTCGCCCGCCGGCGTGAGGGTGTAGTCGACGCGTACCGTCAGCTTCCCGGGGTAGCCCATCTCGCCGTCGGGGCTGACCCGGCGCAGGGTCAGGCCGACGTTGGCGCCGTCCTCGAACGGCTCGATGGACCAGACCCGCTTGTCGAAGCCCTTGTCCCCGCCGTGGAGGCTGTTGGGGCCGTCGTTGACGGGGAGTTGGTAGGCGTGGCCGTCGAGGGTGAACTTGCCGTTCGCTATGCGGTTGCCGTAGCGGCCGATGAGGGCGCCGAAGTACGGGCTGCCGGCCACGTACGAGTCCAGGTCGGCGAAGCCCAGCGACACATTGCCTAGCCGGCCGTGGCGGTCGGGGATCTCCAGGGACTGGACGATGCCGCCGTAGGTGAGTACGGAGAGCCGGGTGCGGCCGTTCTCGATCGTCCAGCGGTCGACCTTGGTGCCGTCGGCCAGCGTTCCGAAGTGTTCCTTCACTGCTCGTCCGCCGCCCTTCGCGCCCTTGGCGTCCTTCGCGTAAGCCGTGCCCGTGCCCGTACCGACGGCCGTGGCTGCCAGCCCGGCGGCCGCTGCCGCCGTCATCAGTGTGCGTCTGCTCGTGGTCATGTGGTGTTCGGCTCCATCATGAGTAAGGGAAGACGGACTTACTACGAACCGACCCTGCGCTTGTTCCAGATGTCGAAGCCCACCGCGGCGAGCAGCACCAGGCCCTTGATGACCTGCTGGTACTCGGTGCCGATGCCCACCAGCGACATGCCGTTGTTGAGCACACCGAGCACCAGACCACCGATGATCGCGCCCAGCACCGTGCCGACGCCGCCACTCGCCGAGGCGCCGCCGATGAACGCGGCGGCGATGGCCTCGAGCTCGAAGTTGAGGCCCGCGCTCGGGGTGGCGGAGCCCAGGCGGGCGGTGAAGACCAGGCCGGCGAGCGCGGCCAGCAGGCCCATGTTGACGAAGACCATGAAGGTGACGCGCTTGTCCCGGACACCCGACAGCTTGGCCGCCGGCTGGTTGCCGCCCAGGGCGTACACATGCCGTCCGACGACGGTGTTGCGCATCACGAAGGTGAAGATCACCATCAGGCCGGCCAGGATCAGCAGACCCACCGGCGCGCCGTGCCAGCTGGAGAGGGTCATGGCGAAGGCCATCACCGCGGCCACGATCGCGGCGCACTTGACGTAGAACAGGCTGAGCGGCATCACGTCCAGCTCGTACGCCGCACGCTGCTGCCGGCTCCGCCACTCCTGCCAGACGGCCGCCGCGCACACCGCGAGGCCGATGACCATGGTGGGGTTGTGGTACTGCGTGTACGGGCCCATCTCCGGGATGAAGCCGATGCTCATCTTCCGGAAGCCCTCCGGGAAGGGCGACAGGGACTGCCCGTCCAGCAGGATCTGGGTGCCGCCACGGAAGACCAGCATGCCGGCCAGGGTGACGATGAAGGACGGGATCCCGACGTACGCGATCCAGAAGCCCTGCCATGCCCCGGCCACCGCGCCGACCAGCAGACAGAGGATGACCGCGAGTGGCCACGGCACATCGTGGTTGACCATCAGCACGCCCGCGAAGGCGCCGACGAACGCGACCAGCGATCCGACCGACAGATCGATATGACCCGCGATGATCACGATCATCATGCCGATCGCGAGGATCAGGATGTAGCCGTTCTGCTGCACCAGGTTGGTGACGTTGAGCGGCCGCAGCAGGATGTCGTCGGACCATATCTGGAAGATGACGATGATCAGCGCGAGCGCCACCAGCATCCCGTACTGGCGCACATTGCCCCGCAGGCTCTGCACCAGCAGCGTCCCGATGTTCGGGGAACCGCCCTCCGGTGGTGGGGCCGGGCTCTTGACGTCCTGGGTCGCCGTGCTCATCCTTCGTCTCCTCTGTCCCTGGTCATGTGGCGCATCAGAACCTCCTGAGTCGCCTCGGCCCGCGGTACCTCCCCGGTCAGCCGCCCAGCCGCCATCGTGTAAATCCGGTCGCACATTCCCAGCAACTCGCCCAGCTCCGAGGAGATGAAGACGACGGCCTTGCCCTGCGCCGCCAGGTCGTTGATGACCGTGTAGATCTCGTACTTGGCCCCGACGTCGATGCCACGGGTGGGCTCGTCGAGGATCAGCACTTCAGGACCCACATGGATCCACTTGCTCAGCACGACCTTCTGCTGATTGCCGCCGCTGAGCTTGCCCACCTGCTCGAAGACCGTGGGGGCCTTGATGTTCATCGTCTTGCGGAACCGCTCGGCCACCCGCGACTCCTCGTGCTCGTTGACCACGCCGCGGCGCGCCACCTTGGCCAGCGAGGAGAGCGAGATGTTCCGGCTGATGGTGTCCTCGAGGTTGAGCCCGTAGTGCTTGCGGTCCTCGGTGACATAGGCGATGCCGTGCTCGATCGCCTCCGGGACGGTGCGGGTACGGACCTCCTTGCCGTCGCGGTAGACCCGGCCGCCGGTGTACCGGCCGTAGGCGCGCCCGAAGACGCTCATCGCCAGCTCCGTGCGGCCCGCGCCCATGAGGCCGGCGATGCCCACGATCTCGCCTCGCCGGACGTTCAGCGACACGCCGTCCACGACGTTGCGCTGCTGGTCGATGGGGTGGCGTACGGTCCAGTCCTCGATGGCCATGGCCACCTCGGAGGCGTCGTCACCCTCGTACGGGGTGCGCTCGGGGAAGCGGTGGTCGAGATCCCGGCCGACCATCCCGCGGATGATGCGCTCCTCGGACACCTGCGGCTGTGACTCCGGCGTCTCGCGGACGACCATGGTCTCGATGGTCTGGCCGTCGCGCAGGATGGTGACGGAGTCGGCGACCCTGCGGATCTCGTTCAGCTTGTGCGAGATGATGATGCAGGAGATGCCCTGGGCCTTGAACTCCAGCAGCAGGTCGAGGAGTTTACCGCTGTCCTCGTCGTTGAGCGCCGCGGTCGGCTCGTCCAGGATCAGCAGCTTCACCTCCTTGGAGAGCGCCTTGGCGATCTCCACGAGCTGCTGCTTGCCCACCCCGATGTCGGCGACCCGCGTCTGCGGGGACTCGGTCAGCCCGACCCGCTTGAGCAGCGCCTTGGCGTGCTTGAGGGTCTCGTTCCAGCTGATCAGGCCGCCCTTGGCGTGTTCGTTGCCCAGGAAGATGTTCTCGGCGATGGACAGGTACGGGATCAGGGCCAGTTCCTGGTGGATGATGACGATGCCGCGCTGCTCGCTGGCCTTGATGTCCTTGAACGCGCACACCTCCCCCTGGAACTGGATCTCCCCGTCGTAGCTGCCATGCGCGTAGACCCCGCTGAGCACCTTCATCAGGGTCGACTTCCCGGCGCCGTTCTCCCCGCAGATGGCGTGGATCTCGCCCTCGCGGATGCGGAGGTTGACGTCGGACAGCGCCTTGACCCCGGGGAAGGTCTTGGTGATGGAGTGCATTTCGAGAATGTGGTTCATGTTCCCGGCCTCCATCCCTACTTCAGCTGGCCGGCGGTGTAGTAGCCCTCTTTTACGAGGAGCTGGGTGTTGGACTTGTCGATGCTGACCGGGTTGAGCAGATAGGCCGGCACGATCTTCTTGCCGTTGTTGTACGACTTGGTGTCGTTGACCTGGGGCTTGCCGCCGTCCAGCTTCGCGGTGGCCATCTGGACGGTGGCCTTGGCGAGCTTACGGGTGTCCTTGTAGACGGTCTGGGTCTGCTCGCCGCGGATGATGGACTTGATGGAGGGGAGCTCGGCGTCCTGGCCGGACACGAACGGGTAGGGCTTGGACTTCGTGCCGTAGCCGACGCCCTGCAGCGCGGACAGGATGCCCATGGACATGCCGTCGTACGGCGAGAGCACGGCGTTGAGGTCAGCGTTGCTGTACGCCTTGTTGAGCAGGTTCTCCATGCGGTCCTGGGCGTCTTTGCCGCTCCACTTCGCCGTGTACAGCTGGTTGAGCTTGGTCTGGCCGCTGCGGACGACGAGCCGCCCGTCGGCGAGGTATGGCTTGAGCACGCTCATCGCGCCGTTGAAGAAGTACCGGGTGTTGTTGTCGTCCGACGAACCGGCGAACAGCTCGATGTTGAACGGGCCCTTCTTGCCCTCGGTCAGTCCGAGCTTTTTGACGAGGTACGAGGCCTGGAGCACGCCGACCTTGAAGTTGTCGAAGGTCGCGTAGTAGTCGACGTACTTCGAACCCAGGATCAGCCGGTCGTAGGAGATCACCGGTATGTTCGCGTCGTGGGCGCTCTGCATCACATCGGTCAGCGCGGTTCCGTCGATGGGCGCGATCACCAGCAGCTTGTACTGCTTGGTGACCATGTTCTCCAGCTGCGCCACCTGGGTGCGGACGTCGTCCTCGCCGTACTGGAGGTCCGTCTTGTAGCCCGCCGCCTGGAACTGCTTGACCATGTTCTTGCCGTCGGCGATCCACCGCGCGGAGGTCTTGACCGGCATCGAGATGCCGATCGTGTTGCTGTCGCCGCCTTTGTAGCGACTGCCGCCGACCGCCTCCTGACCGCAGGCGGTGGCGGTGAGCGAGAGCGTGAGCAGGGCGGCGAGTGCCGCCAAGGCTCGTACCGCTCTGGCCTTACGCATGATCATCGGGTCGTCCTTCCCTTGTACGTCCGTGGCTCAGGATTCTTGGGGCGCGGGCTGTGACTGCGCCGACTGCGCCGACTGCGCCGTGGCGAAGCGCCGCAGCGGCCCGGGCAGCCGGGCGCCCAGCGGGGACATCCCGCCGTCCGCGCCCAGCCGGGCGAGCATGTCGAGCACGAGCCGGCCTCGGCGTACCCGCTCACGTGCGCTGTTCAGTGCGACATCGCGCAGCTGGGCGCCGTAGGGGTAGATGCCGGGGGACTTGCTGAGCCCGAACTTCAAGTAGATGGGGGCGCCGCGGCGGATCAGCTCGGCGGCGTCGTAGATGCGGACGAAGCCGCCCAGGTCATCGGGGGCCTCCACATAGAAGTCCATCGGCGCGCCGGAGACCCGGCGGATCTCGGTCAGGTGCTCCAGCGTAAGGTCCGACGGAATGTTGATGGAGTCGGCGCCCAGCTGCTCGTACACCGCGAACGAGGCCGGGTTGACCGGGCCGACCAGCGCGGACAGCTTGAAGGTGGTGTCGGCCGGCAGCTCGCCGCGCTCGCGCAGCTGGTGCAGCAGCCACAGCACACCCTCGTCCGCGACCAGCAGACACTTGACACCCAGCGAGGCGGCGCGCAGCGCGTCCTCGACACAGCCCGCGACCGCGTCATGGCCGCGGGCGCGCAAGCCGCCGCCGCGGGAGTCGGTGCGGGTGGCGGCGCCGATGTCCCAGGTGCCGCGCGGGCCGGTGAACAGGCACAGCTCGGCGTTGCGCTCGGCGCAGGACTCCACCATCTCGGTGATCTCGGAGTCGGTGAGCATCCATACGCCGCTGCCCTGGCTGATCCGGTGGATCGGCACATCGAGGCGGCCGGCCTCCTTGAACACGGTGGCCAGCGCCTCGGGCCCCTCCACGGAGGGGACCTCGGTGCGCCAGCTGCCGCCGTCCGGGAAGGAGTGCGGGGAGGCGTCGGCGGGGTCGGTGGCGGGTGCGGAGTGGCCGAGCGACGCGAGGGCCGCGTCGGCGGGGCGACGGGGGCCGGAGGTGGTGGCTGAGGCGGCGGTCACGGTGCTCCTTGTGGAGTGATGGCCGGTGTTTCGGCATCCGGCTGCTGTGCTGCCCGGCACGTCGTTGTCCGGGGTGGGTGGTGCGGGGGGTTCGTCTGACATCTGACCGTTGTCCGGTATTTCGAATGACATTCGGGTGATTGGGTACTTGAGGGTAAGTTCGGGTAATTGTTCAGGTCGTTGGGTGCACGCCGGTACGGGCCGTGTCAGGGCGGCCCGTACCGACGCGACTACGGGAGGCCCTGCGGGCGCAGCAGGACCTTGCCGACCTTGGGATCGCCGCTGCCGACCAGGTCGATCGCGGTGCCGAAGCCGGTGAGCGGCAGCTCATGGGTGACCAGCGGCAGCAGGGACAGCAGCCCGGCGTCGAAGACCCGTACGGCGTGTGCCCAGGCGGCGGGCGGGGCCCCGAAGACCGTCTGCACCTCGAGCTGGCGCACCACCAGGTCGGTGGGGTCCAGGCCGTCCGCGCCCGCCGCCGGGATGCCGGTGAGCACCAGCCGCCCGCCGCGCCGCAGCAGCGCGGCGGACTCCCGGGCCGCGGAGGCTGAGCCCGCGGTCTCGATAACGATGTCGTACGTCCCGGCCTCGGCCTCGGGCAGTGCGTCCCGGGTGTGGAACGCCGTCGCGCCGAAGGACAGCGACAGCTCCTCCCGGTCCCGGCGGGTGCCGATCACCAGCAGCTCGGCGGGGGAGGCGGCGGCCAGGAACTGGACCGCGATCATGCCGAGGGTGCCGGTGCCGACCACCGCGACCCGCTCGCCCGGCTGGGCGTTCGCCTTGAGTGCGGCGGCCGCGATACAGGCGGCGGGCTCCAGCAGCGCGGCGGCGGACAGGTCGGCGTCGTCGGCGAGCGGATGCAGCAGACGGGCGGGGAGGGTGAGGGTGGTGGCCATCGCGCCCGGCTGGGTGAAGCCCGTCTCCTCGTACCCGGCGGTGCACAGCGTGGTGTCCCCGGCGTGGCAGCGGTCGCACACCTGGCAGTTGCGGAACCCCTCGCCGACCACCTTCCGGCCGACCAGCGCGGCCGGCACCCCGGCCCCGACGGCCTCGACCGTGCCCGACCACTCGTGGCCGGGGGTGATCGGGTAGCGGACATACCCCTCGGGCCGGTTCCCCTGGTAGATCTCGCGGTCGCTGCCGCAGATCCCGGAGGCGTACACCCGCACCCGCGCGTCCCCGGGCGCGGGCTCGGCGACGGGGCGGGTCTCCAGCCGGTGGCTGCCCGGCCCGTCGAGTACGAGGGCGTCCTCTGTGGCGTCCTCTCTTACGGGGGCGTCTTCTGTGCCGCTCACATCTAGCTCCGTTCCTGCCCCGCCCCGGACGGGGGCCGGGTGGGCCCTCCCGCCGGAGGCGCTGTCGTCTCCGCCGGGCGTGTTCTGCCCCCTCGCCGCCGCGGGAATCGCGTTCGTCCACCCCTTTGGCGCGGGTCGAGGGATTTCCCTATGCACTGATCGCGTTTACTCGCCGGCCGCGTTCACTCGCTGTCCGGCCGCTTGGGGTCCCGCTTCTCCCAGCCCTCGGCCCACAGGTCGAACCGGGCCTGCTGCTGCGGGAACTCGGCGGCGGCGTCGGTGTCCAGCTCGACGCCGAGGCCGGGGGCGTGGGAGAGCTCGAAGTAGCCGTCCACGACCTGCGGGGCGCCCTTGACGACCTTCTTGATCTCCGAGTCGGCGAAGTCGTTGAAGTGCTCGAGGATCTTGAAGTTGGGCGAGGCGAAACCGACCTGGAGGGAGGCGGCGGTGAGCACGGACCCGCCGACGTTGTGCGGCGCGATGAGCATGTAGTGGGTCTCGGCGGTGGCGGCCAGTTTGCGGGTCTCCCAGATGCCGCCGATGTGGCCGACGTCCGGCTGGATGATGTCCACGGCCTGACTCTCGAAGAGTTCGCGGAACTCGATGCGGTCGTGGATCCGCTCACCGGTGGCGACCGGGATGTCCACCTTGGCCGCGACCTTCTCCAGCGCCTTCAGGTTCTCCGGCGGCACCGGCTCCTCCAGCCAGGCCGGCTTGAAGGGGGCCAGCTCGTTCGCCAGGCGGACGGCGGTGGCGGGGGAGAAGCGGCCGTGCATCTCCAGCATCAGCTCGGCGTCCGGGCCGATCGCGTCCCGCACGGCCTCGATGAGCGAGACCGCGTACAAGGTCTCCTTGTGGTCGAGCTCGAAGTGCCCGGTGCCGAACGGGTCGATCTTCAGCGCCTTGTAACCGCGCTCCACGACCCCCTGGGCGGCCTTGTGGTAGGCCTCCGGCGTCCGCTCGGTCGTGTACCAGCCGTTGGCGTACGCCTTGACCTTGTCGGTCACCTTGCCGCCGAGCAGCTGCCAGACGGGCACACCGAGTGCCTTGCCCTTGATGTCCCAGCAGGCCATCTCGATACAGGCGATCCCCGACATCACGATCTCGCCCGCACGGCCGTAGTCGCCGTACTTCATCCGCCGTACAAGGTCCTCCACGGCGAAGGGGTCGGACCCGGCGATGTGGTTGGCCTCGGCTTCACGGAGATAGCCGAGCAGCGCGTCGGTGCGGCCGAGCATGCGGGTCTCACCGACGCCGGTGATGCCTTCGTCGGTGTGGACCTGCACGTAGGTCAGGTTCCGCCAGGGGGTGCCGACGACATGCGTACTGATTCCGGTGATGCGCAAGGCGGTCTGCCCTTTCGCGAGTGGTGCGGTGTGTGTTGTTCGATATTTCGTCACACGTTCGAAATCCTGGCGTGACGGTAGTCACCGGGCGTAAGGGGTGTCAATGGCCATGCGTCGAATGGTTGTCGAATGATTTTCACGTTTGTGTCGGGGTCCGCGCGGGGCGACAGCGGCTTCGTTGTCGAACAGATACAGGGGCGGTGCGCCGCCGGGGCCCTTGCCCTCGGCGGCGCACCGCCCCTCAGTCGCATGCTGCCCAGTGGTGCTCACGCTCCGTGCCGGCACGGCTCAGCAGGACCGGCCGTCCGCCGGCTACTCGATCTCTACTCGGATCGCGTTCCGCAGATCAGCCGCGATCCTGGCGCCCTCTTCAAGGGACAGCTTCTCCTTGGTGGCATCGACCACGGTCACCATGCCAACCGTGCTGTGGTCGCCCCAGACGCACAAGGGGGTGATCTCCGGCTGGCCGGGCTCGGCGTCGGCTTTCCGGTACTGGCACTTCATGATCCCGTTCCTGAACCCCCTCGGTGACTGCTTCTCCTTGTCGCCGAGGGTTTCGGAGAGCCGCGATCCGCGCTGAACGATGTCGAAGTACGCGTCAACGGACTTTTCTGGATCGTCCACATCGCCGTAGAAGCCGATGAAGACAATGCTCTTGTTGTTGTCGAAGTCCGAGTCGGGGTCGGTTGTGTCGACTGTCGACCAGGTGTTGATGATGCGTTTCCCGTTGCTGACGCCGAGCGCAACCGCCTCGTCACTCGCCGCGTCCTGTTCTTGGGCTGAGTCCCACCAGGCCTTGTACTCCCCCAGGACGGCGTCCGGTGCGGTGAGTTCGTAGCGCTTTCCGTCGTCGGGCACGGTCTCGGTTCCGTCACCGCCCCCGCCGAACACCGCGAAGCTGCCGATGATCACGCCAACAGCGGCCAGCACGCCCATCGCGATGCCGATGTTCTTCCGCTTGGTGCCACCAACCTGCGGAGGGACGGGGGGATACCCCGGCCAGCCGGAAGGTGTGGGGGCCTGCGGGTAGGCGTAGCCCTGTTGTCCTGGGTCGGCAGCGTTGTTCACACCGTACGGTTGCGGCGGGGGCTGACTGTGACTCATGGGTGAGATGTCCCAACTGCATGCGGGGTTCGACGCGTCATGATGTGTTGACTGACCGTCAAAGTATCCCCGGTCGAGTTCAGCCGCCTCAGTTGCTGGTGGGCCCGTTCCAGTCGACGAGCTGGACGATGACGCCGTTGGGGTCGCGGACCTGGAAGGCGCGCTCGCCCCACTCCTCCTCCGTCAGCGGCATGGTGATCGTGACGCCCTCGGCCCGCAGGCGGGCCAGCTCGCCCTCGAGGTCTTCGACGACGAAGGCGACGATCAGACCGGCGGCGTGCTCGTCGCGCTGGTCGGCGGGCAGGGTCTCAAGGCCGCGGCGCAGAAAGATGACGTTCATGGCCAGGTCGTCGCGGGTCAGGGACGCGAAGCCGTCGGCCGCCATTTCCTCATGAAAGCCGAAGTGCTCGACGAGGAAGGCGCTGGAGGCGGGGACATCGTCGACGTTGAGGGACAGGGCACAAGAGGTGACCTTCACAGGCTCTCTCTCCTTACAAGATCGCATTCGCTCAGTTTCTCTATACACAGTACATCGTACTGCGTATAGAGATTGAGCGCCTATGGCGGTCCGGGCCTCACCTGGTACACCAGAGTCATGACCGCCGACGACCCCACCACGCTGCCCGGCCTCGGCGAGGAGCCCAGCGCTCCGCGCCGCCGCGTCACTTGTCGTATGTGCGGGCGGCCGCTGCGCGGGCGTGAGGCGCGGTTGTGGGGGCTGGGGGACGAGTGTCGGGCGAAGCTCGCGGTGCGCAGTGCGCCGAGGCCGCCCGCGCATGATGTGGAGCAGGAGACGCTGCCGGGGATCTGACGGGATGCGCGCCGCCGTCAGCGCGTTGCGCGCTGCTCCCACTCCGCGCGGTCGCGCGCGTAGACCTCGTCGGGCGCGAGCAGATCGGTCGCGCCGGTGGCGCGGAGGAAGTCGGGGTCCAGGCAGTTGTCCCAGTCGTCGGCGCTGCGATGCTGCCAGGAGGGGCCGTCCCAGTCGTCGTCCTCGCGGGCGCGGTGGACGATGCGGCCCCGCCAGCGGTACTCGATCAGCGTGGCCGTCGGGTGCTCGTCGGCGAGCGGGGTGAGCCAGAGGGGGTCGACGGCGCTGAGGGGGTCGCCCCAGTCGTTCGGGGTGGTGGGGGTGGGCAGGGCCGTCGGTGGCGGGTCGGGCAGCGGGGTCGTGGGCGTGGCCATGGGGCCGACATCGGCCTGGCGGCAGTTGCCGGTGAGGTAGCTGCCGTTGACGGACAGCCGCCATGAGCCGTCGGGGTGGCGGTGCCAGGGCGCTTCGGGGGCGACGGGCGGGCGGCCGTCGGTGGTCGTGACGCGCACTTCGTCGAAGCCGTAACGGCAATAGCGGTACGGGCCGTCATTGACGTCGTCCTGCCAGATCACGTCGCGGTCGCGACCTTCGTTGTAATGGCGGCCCCAGATGGCGCCGTAGAGATACGGGGCGTGGTCCGCGCAGAAGTTCACGATGTCGGGGCTCTTGCCCGAGCCGTACTGGATGTCGACGTAAGCCCCCTCCGGCTCGCGCCGGATCAGGACCGGGACGTGGTACGAGCCGCGGCGGCCGAGCAGGATCCAGGTGATCCACTGCGCCTCTACGGCGTCGATGCGGTCGCCGGGGCGGGCGTGGACCCGGATGGCGTCGGTGAAGATGTTCGACACGGCTTCATGATGTCAGCGGCTTCATGATGTCGGCGGTGGCCCGGCCCGGGCGCCGCCCCCTGACCGGCTCACCAGGACTCCGCGCGCTGGCCGGCGGGCGCTGTGACGATCACGGCTAAGGGGGCGGTGGGTCCGGTGTCCTGATTCCTGAGCCCGGCGGGCGGCTGAGCTCAGGGCAGGCTCCGCTGCGCTCCGCCGCAGCTGCTGCCGCGCGGTGGCTTGGCCGGTCGGTTCAGCGGTGCGCTCGGCTGGGGGCGCGCGAGCGTGACGTACGGGCCAAACGCCGCTGGTCGGTATGGTCCGGACGCCGCGTTCGCGTATCGTCTCGCGCCTTCGGCGCACTGCGGCCAGCAGCGGGGAAGGGGAGGGGTGCCGGGGGCGTCGTCGCCGTCCAGCCCAAGGGGTCGTCACCGGCCGGCGGGTGACGGAGCGGCCGAGGATCGCCTGGAGCGGTGGACGCCGCTCCGGTTGGGCTCTCCCTCCACCCCCTCTCGGAAAACCACTTGATGCGGTATTTGATGGAGAGCAAGCACTTTTTAGGGGCAGGTGGGTGGAGGACCCGAAGCGGACCGACGCCCACCGCTTCCGGCGGCCATCCGCCACCGTCCCCGCCCGCGAGCCGGTGACGACCCCTTGGGCTGGACGGCGACGATGCCTCGGCGCCCCTCTCCTTCCCGCTGTTGGCCGCTGTGCGCCGAAGGCGCGAGACGATACGCGAGTGCGGCGTCCGGACCATGCCGTCCAGCGATCGCCGGCCCGTACGTCACGCTCGCGCGCCCCCAGCCGAGCGCACCGCTGGACCGACCGGCCGGCCACCGCGCGGCAGCAGCTGCGGCGGAGCGCAGCGGAGCCTGCTCTGAGTTCAGCCGCCCACCGGGCCCAGGGCACCGGGCCGGCCGCCCCCTCCCCTTGTCGCTGGTGCTTTGGACTCGGAGGGTCCGAGACGAAAGCCGCACCCGCACGAGCCGAAACGCACTGGGCCGCCTTCGTGCCGGGCGGGTCGTCATGGGCGGGGCGTGGCCGTACTCCGGAGGTGCGGGCGCTTCTGCTGCTTCGGGCAGGTGGCGAGGGTCGTGGCGGGCCGCTATGACGAGGTCCGGCTGAAGT
Source organism: Streptomyces sp. NPDC000941 (assembly GCF_053599555.1). NCBI lineage: Bacteria > Bacillati > Actinomycetota > Actinomycetes > Kitasatosporales > Streptomycetaceae > Streptomyces > Streptomyces sp. NPDC000941. The sequence continues at coordinate 7,944 of NZ_JBSFMM010000161.1, read as the reverse complement.
AACGGTGGCGTCAACTGCCTTGTGGTCGAACGTCCTTGCGTATGATACGGGCGGCGTCGCAGCCGCGAGGCCCCTGTGCGTTTCTTGCGAGAAAGGCGGACCACCGCAGTGTCCGATGACCAGGAGGACGAGGTCCACGAGGCGCTCGACGAGCTGGAAGACGCCCTGGAGGACATGGGCATCGACATCGAGCTCGACGGCGACTGAGCGACGGCGACTGAGCAGCGGCGAGGGTAGCCGACGGGCGTTGGCTACCCTCCTCGCATGAGCCGGTCCGCGAGGGCGCCGAAGCCGCCGGTGACCGCGAGTCGTGTCTCTCAGATGCCGCGGTAGACGGCGCGCCGGCCGCCGCGGCGAACCGGAACGTGTACTTCACTCGGCACCTTGGGTGGGTTCGGCGAACAGGTCTGCCAGCAGCTCGGCCATGGTTGTGGTGGGGCCGCCTTCGGCCAGGACCGCTGCTGCTTCATGGGCCAGCAGGACATCGGCTGCTTCTTCCAACGCCTCGAATTCCGCGATGGGCACCACAGCCGCCACCGGCACCCCGTTGTGAGTGATCACCGTGGGTGTGCCCTGCTCGGCGCGGTTGATGTGGTCGGCCAGGTGCGCTCGGGCTTCCCGCACGGTCACAGTGTTCTCGCCCATACGGGCAATGTACGCACAGAGGCGTGTACATCGTGGCGATTCAGGCGCTTCGGCGGGGAGAGGGCTTCGATGTGGGGGTCGTCGTGGAGGGCTGCTCCGGGGTGTACCAGGGGCTGACGCCCAGCGTGCCGGTGTTGCCGAGGTCGATCAGTTCGGTCACGGTCTGCCGGGGGCTCCCCTCGGTCGGGGCCACGTCCAGCGCCTTGCCGTTGACGGCCGGGGTCGTCGGGTCGGTCACGGTGTTCCGCCACACCAGGCCCGCCACCGCCGTCTCCTTGGGCCGCAGCGTCACCTGCTTAGGCGCGGCGTCGAAGTTGTCGAGGGTGGCGATGCCCGCGGATCCATGCTTGACGCGGACATCCAGCGGCTTTCCGTCCTCGTCCAGGACGCGGACGGTCGGATAGCCCTTCAGCGTGTAGGTGTCCTTGCCGCAGTTGGTCAGCGTCAGGGACATGGCGCGCAGCCCCATCGCGGCGCTCGGCTCCTCGGCCTGGACGTACACCCCGGACCCCGGGCAGGTGGGCGGCGCGGAGGGGGCGGCGGTCGGCCGATCGCCGTAGCGGGGTTGGTCGGGGTCGAGGGTTTCGGCGTGCGGGGCGGGAGGCGGCGCGGGTGCCGCGACCGCCTCGGAGGCGGGTTTGCTGCCGCAGGCGGTGAGAAGGCCGAGCAGACCCGCCGTGGCACCAAGTGCGACCACAATGCGGGGAGTTGACCTACGGGGTCTGACCGGGTCCGGGTCCGTCGGTCTCTCGCTGATACGGCCATGTGTCGTCATGGCGGCATCCTCGCACGGTCGGCCATGAGTTCGAGCGAGGTCCCAGCAACCCGTATCCGACGAAAGTCAGACGCGTACCTGGCGATCGACAGTGGGGCGGGGGCAGCGCGCCGGGCCAGAGTCGGGGCATGCGACTGATGACTTCTGCCGTGTCCCGACTCTCACGGCGTCAACTGATCGGCGGCCTCGCCGCCACGGGGGCCGCGGCGGCCCTCGGGACCGCCTCCATCGCCTCCGGAGCGGTGACCTCGGGCAAGGGCCACAAGGGTGGCAAGGGCAAGGCCGCCGCCGGTGATGCCATACGGGTCGAGTTGCCCGCGCCCACCGGCCCGTACCCGGTCGGGATGGTCGAGCTGCACCTGGTGGACCAGGGGCGGAAGGAGCGGTGGGGGCCCGGCGACCGGGAGCTCATGGTGAGCGTGTGGTACCCGGCGCGGCGGGAGACGGACGGGGCGTCGGCGCCGTATATGCGGCCGGGGGCGGCCGAGGCGTTCGGGGCGGGGGCCGCGCAGATCCTCAAGGTCGAGGCCGGGGCCATCGACTGGGCCGGGTTCACCACGCACGCCCGTGAGGGGGCGGGGGTGGCGCGCGGTCTTGGGCGCAGGCCCGTGGTGCTGTACTCGCCCGGGATGTACAACGAGCGCACGCTGGACACCAGCGCCGTGGTGGAGTTGGCCGGCCAGGGCTATGTCGTGGTGACGGTCGACCCGACCTACGAGGCGCACGCCGTGGAGTTCCCCGACGGGAGGGTCGCCGAGGCGTCGCCGGAGATCGGCAAGATCGAGCCGGTCGCCGACCGCAACAAGGCGGCGCTGGAGGTGCGGGTGGCCGACGTCCGGTTCGTACTGGACCGGCTTGAGGTGCTGGCGCGCGGTGGCAACCCCGACGCCGGGGGGCGAAAGTTGCCCAGCGGGCTCGGTGCGGCGCTGGACATGGCGCGGGTCGGGATGTTCGGCCACTCGCTCGGCGGCATGACGACGGCGGAGGCCATGCGTCTTGACCGCCGGATCCGGGCCGGGGTCAACCTGGACGGGCCGCTGGGGTACGACTGGACCGACCCCGATCTGCTGCTGCCGGTCGCCCACAGCGGGCTCGACCGGCCGTTTCTGCTGATGGGGGCGTGGCTGGCGACCACGTCGGGGCGGCTGCCGCACACCCATGAGCACTCGCCCTCCTGGCGGGCGCTGTGGCAGAACTCCACGGGCTGGAAGCGCGATCTGTGGACGCAGGCCGCCGAGCACAACTCGTTCACCGACTACGAGATCGTCCTCCCGGCCCTCGCCGAGCGCCTTACGCTGCCCGACGGGATGCGGAAGCAGATGATCGGCACCGTGAACCCGGCCCGTTTCACGGCGAGCCGTCGGGCCTACCTCACGGCGTTCTTCGACCGGCATCTGCGCGGGCTGCACCGGCCGGTGCTGGACGGGCCCACGCCGAGCCACCCAGATGTCCGGTTCATCGGCTGAGCACCTGAGACTCACCCGGGCGGGGGCACATAGGTGAAGGTCAGGTTGTTGCTGGTGCCGCCCGGGGTGACCACGTTCACCTGGGCGGCCCCGGGGGCCGAGGACGGGGCGGTGATGGTGATCTGGGGTGGCGGAGTTGACGGTGAAGAAGGTGGCCGCGTTCGCGCCGAACAGCACCTGTGTGGCGCTGGTGTTGGGCCAGATCGCCGCGGCCGCCCGGAGGGCGGCACGGTGGCGCGCGCCGCCCGCCGGGCGGTCGACGCGCTGCTGCGCGGTGTGGTGGCGTACTCCTCCACCCACTGACTCGGTGGTCGGCGGCCCCGTGTCCGGATCACGACACGTCGTACAGGTAGGGGACGAGGTTGCTGTAGCCGGCCGGGGTATGCGCCCTGACGTTGACCGAGCCGGGTGACCCGCCCGGGGCTGTCGCGGTGACCTGGGAGTCCGAGATTGCGGCGAACGATGCCTCAACACCCCCGAAGGTCACAGAGTCGGTGTAGGTCAGATTCGCGCCGGTGAGGGTGACCGTGTTGCCGCCGAAGTCCGGGCCGTGCGACGGAGTCAGGGTGTTGATGACAGGCGCGCCGAGATAGGTGTAATAGGGGTCGCCGGTCCCCACCGTGCTGGTGCCGCCGGGCGTGGTGACGGTGACGACGACGGTGCCGGAACCGCTCGGGGCGGTGACGGTCAGCTGGCTGTCCGAGATGACATTGATGTTGGAAGCCGGGGTCGATCCGAAGGTGACGGCGCTGGTGAGCGTCAGGTTGGTGCCGAAGACGGTGACGGTGTTCGTGCCGGTGTCCGGGCCGAAATGTGGGGACAGATCGGTGACGGTCGGGGCGGCGATGTAGAAGTACGGCAGCGGATTGCTGGTGCCGCCGGGGGTGGTGACGGTGACGTTGACGGCGGATGGCGGTCCCGCGGGGGCGGTGACGGTGATCTGGTTGGCGGTGTTGGTGAGGATGGTTGCCGTGTTGGGGCCGAAGAGGACTTGGGTGGCGCCGGTGAGGTTGGTGCCGTTGATGGTGACGGTGTTGCTGCCGGATGTTGGGCCGGAGGTCGGGTTGAGGTTGTTGAGATGCGGGGCGGGGGTGGTGGTGTAGGTGTAGGTGAGTGGGTTGCTGGTGCCGCCGGGGGTGGTGACGGTGACGTTGACGGTGCCGGTGCCTGCGGGGGCGGTGACGGTGATTTGGGTGGCGGTGTTGGTGAGGATGGTTGCCGTGTTGGGGCCGAAGAGGACTTGGGTGGCGCCGGTGAGGTTGGTGCCGTTGATGGTGACGGTGTTGCTGCCGGATGTTGGGCCGGAGGTCGGGTTGAGGTTGTTGAGATGCGGGGCGGGGGTGGTGGTGTAGGTGTAGGTGAGTGGGTTGCTGGTGCCGCCGGGGGTGGTGACGGTGACGTTGACGGTGCCGGTGCCTGCGGGGGCGGTGACGGTGATTTGGGTGGCGGTGTTGGTGAGGATGGTTGCCGCGTTGGGGCCGAAGAGGACTTGGGTGGCGCCGGTGAGGTTGGTGCCGTTGATGGTGACGGTGTTGGTGCCTGTGGTGGGACCGGAAGGCGGGTTGAGGCTGCTGAGGACTGGGGCCGGGGTGGTGGCGTAGGTGAACGGGACGGTCTGGGTGCTGGTGCCGTTGGGGGTGGTGACCGTGACATTGACCGTGCCGCTGCCTGCGGGGGTTCTGGCGGTGATCAGAGTGTCGTTGACGACGACCACGTTGGTGGCGAAGCTGAAGCCGAACCTGACCTGAGCGGCTCCGGTGAGACCGGTACCGGTGATGCTGACGGGGGTGCCTCCAGACGGAGAGCCCTGGTTGGGACTGACACTGGTCACTACAGGTGGGGCCATAACGCTCTCCTTCTTCGCCTCTCAGGAGGGCCGCGCCCTGGCGGACATGGGTCGGCCAGGGCGCGGCGGTGGTGTCATGCTCGCCTTGTGCCACGGGACGCGGACGCGTCGGCGGCGCTACGGCCGTGCCGCCGAGTCCCGCTCGTGGGCGGACGGATCAGGTGACGGTGAACGCCTGGGCGTTGGAGTTCCCGCCGGGCGTGGTGACCGTGATGGTCCCGGCGCCGAGAGCCATTCCGGTGGGCACGGTGGTGGTGACCAGGATTTGGCCCTGGGGCGTGAAGCTCGCCGGGAAAGTGGCGGCTGCGGAGTCGGTGTAGGTCACCGAGACGACATCCACGAAGCAGGTGCCGTTGACGTTGATGGTGTCGTTCGCGGTGCCGCTCGCGGAGCTCAGCGATGTGATCGCCGGGGTGTCGTAGAACGAGTACTGGGCGAGGTTGCTGACCGGAGTGGACGACCCGCCGAAGCCGGTGACGACGCAGTTCACCGTGTCGACGCACGCGTTGACCATCGTGTGTGCGGCGGTGGGCGCGGTGACGTTGAGGACGCTGTCCGTGATGGAGTTGATGGTGGCTGCGTCGGTGCCGAAAGTGACGCCGGTCGCGGTCGTGAAACCGCTGCCGAAGATGTTGAGCGTGGTGGCGCCGGCGCCGATCGCGCCACTGGTGACGCTCAGGCCCGAGACGCTCGGCTTGGTGATGATGTAGAAGGGCAGCGTGTTGCTGGTGACGTTGGAGGTGTTGACCACGCTGACGGACACCTGGCCGGCGCACAGCCCCGTGGGGATGGTGACGGAGACCTGCGTGGCGGTGACGCTCAGGCCGGTGGTGATCGTCTTCGTCCCGAAGTTCACCTTGTTGGTGCCCAGCAGGCCGCCGGCCGGGTTCTGGATCTGGAGCGTGTCCCCGGACTTGCCTTGGTTGGAGCTGGTGGCCGTATCGTTCAGCGTCACGATGGTTGCCATGGTTCTCTCCTTGGTCGTGGACTCTGCCCTGCGGAGCCGGGCAGACCGGTGACGTGCGCGGTCAGCGACCACGCGGGGAATCCGGCCGTGCGGCCGGGATGTGGAATCGCGGAGGGGCGGCAGAGTTGCGGACCGCTTAGGATCCGGGGTCGCCGAGGCCGGGGCTGTGCCGACGCGACCGGTTGCGGCGACTTGGCGTGATGACCCGCTGCCTCGAGGCCGGCACTCCGAAGAAGCAGGTCACGATGTGAAGCGCATCAGGGTTGGTACCTGACCGCGCTGTCAATCTCGCTTGATTTGAGTAAAGCAGTCGGGCGATACGCGCGGCAGGTGCAATTGGAGCACTTGGGAGTTGATGTGAAAACCTGTTTAAGAGCCTTCACGGACTTGTTGTGTGCCGGAAGTGCGTCACTCCCGTTCACGTATCGGTGTACCGCCCGCAGCCCAAGTGCAGGTGGAGCCCCACCGGCCGCAGCGGCGCGTCCGTGCCCAGGGCGACCAGCCCACCGCTGTCAACGACGCGCCCGGGAACTGCGCTTGCACGGGGGTAGCCGCCGTGCGCGAGCGCTTCCTCCAGCGTCCGGTTGATGCGGAGTCGTTCGAGGCTCAGGGCCGCTGCCCCACAGCCGGCCAAGTGTCCTGAGCCACGTTGCGCAGAACTGGTGTCATCACTCAGCTCAGCGGCGTAACGAGCCAGTACGAACTCCGCGAACAAGTCGGTCTCCAGCCCGGTCGATGAGCGAGGCTCTGGAAGGAAGTCCTTCCAGAGCCTCGCTGTTCGGGATCCACCGTCGGATCGATCGGCGTCCGGGTTTCAGCATCCAGGAAGACCGGGAACGCAGTTGTTCGGGTTGTTGCCGGTCACAGTGGTCCCTGGCAGCGTCACCGTTCCGCCGGCCACGAAAATTCCTCCGCCCTGGCCGCCTGCCGTGTTTCCGGTCACCTGGTCGCCGATGAGCTGGGCGGCGCCCGAGTCGTTGTACAGGCCACCGCCGTTCTGCCCGGCGGTGTTGTTGGTTACGGTGACGGATTGCACGAGCAGTTGGCTGCCGAAGTTCGCGATACCGCCGCCATCACTTCCGGATGTATTTCCGCTGATGGAACCAGAACTCATCGTGACACTTCCGCCGTTGCTGGTGATCCCGCCACCCTCGAAGTTGAGGGCGTGATTGCCCTGTACATCCACCGACGCCAGTGTCATGTTTCCGAAGTTGGAGATTCCGCCGCCCGAGTCGGCGGCGGTGTTGCCGGAGATCCGGCTTCCGATGGCGGTCAGCGAACCGCCCGTGTTGATGTGAATTCCTCCGCCGTCGCCAGTGGTGTTGTTGGTCACTTCGCTGGAGTTGAGAGTCAATGAGGCGTTGTTCGCGACCTCGATACCGCCCCCGACGTTGCTCGCCGTATTTCCGGTCACTACGCTCGACGTCAGCATCAGTGTTCCCGCGTCGAGAATGCCGCCGCCGTTGATACCCGCGCCGGTGGTGGTGGCCGATCCGTTGGAGATCGTGATGCCCTGGAGGTCCAGGGTCCCCCCGGGAACGACCTCCGCGATACGGAAGGCGGTGCTCGAACCTCGGCTGATGGTCGTGTTGGCGCCGATGAGGATCACATTTCCCGTGATCGCCGGCAGTCCGTCAGGTCCGTTCGTGCCGGGGGACACCGCGGGGCCGGTGAGGGTGTAGGCACAGTTCGGCGCCAGCACGATCGCTCCTGACCCCGCGCTGTTGGCATCGTTGATGGCACTGATCAGCCCGGCGACATCCCCACAGGCCACTTCGGGACGCTCGCCACCTCCGCCACCACCCCCGCCGTCGGCGCCCACGGCCACCGCCGGGGCGGGGCCGCTCCACGCCGACGCCGCCAGCATCATGACCGGGACGAGACCGCGGAGGGTTGTCACAAGTCGCACGAGGTGTCTCCTTCGCCTTGCTGGAATCCGGATGGCTCGAAGCAGCAAGATCAGCCTGAGTGGAGCGCCGGGGGTCGGCATCCGCTCGGGTGCAGGTGGGTGACACCACGTGCCCAGAGAGACGGAAACCGCAGCTTAGCCGTGCACATCTGCGGCGGCCACCGCTCAGGCAGTGCCTTCCGGGCGGAGCCACCGCTACCGCGAAGACCTCCGACGGCCCGGTGGGAACCATCCGCAGGCCCTCAGCTCCGGTGAGTACGACGGGGCGGTGCGCAAGCAGTCGCAGTCGACGCAGTGAAGGGGGGAGCGTCCCGATCCCCCCGGAGCCCCCGTAAT
>NZ_JBSFMM010000160.1:0-26415 GCF_053599555.1 Streptomyces sp. NPDC000941 | reverse complement strand
GCGGCGGCAGCCTCCCCGCGGCCGCCGCCGACCGGCTGCGCGCATCGCTGACCGCCGAACGCCGCCCGCCCCTGCGCGGGTTCGCACTCCAACGCATCTGCATCGACCAGCGGCGCACGGCCGCCCTGCGGGCCGCCCTGGGCGAGTAGCTCTCCGGCCGACGAGTAGCCTCGCTCCATGAATATCGGTGATGTCGTCGAGGACTTCGAACTGCCGGACGATAGCGGCACCGCCCGCACGCTGAGCGGACTGCTCGAGAGCGGCCCTGTGGTGCTGTTCTTCTATCCCGCGGCCTTCACATCGGGCTGCACGAAGGAGGCATGTCACTTCCGGGACATCGCGGGGGAGTTCAAGGAGCTGGGCGCCCAGCCGGTCGGGGTGAGCGCCGACTCGGTGGACAAGCAGGCGGAGTTCGCCCGTACGCACTCCTTCGGCTATCCGCTGCTGTCCGATCCCGAGGGGACCGTACGGGAGCAGTTCGGGGTCAAGCGCGGCATATCGGCCGTCCCGACCAAGCGGGTCACCTTTGTGATCGACACCGACCGGCGGGTGCTGGAGATCGTCAAGAGCGAGTTCCGGATGAGTGTGCACGCGGACAAGGCGCTCGAGGCGCTGCGCGGCAGGGCGGCGTAACCGGGCGTGTGGGGCGCGGGCGCAGGGGTCTAGCAAGCGCTTGCCCCGCGGCGTAGGGTCCAGGGCGGCCGACCCTACGCCGCACCGCCGAGCATCCGCCGAGCAGAGGAGCCCCCCATGAGACGCGCCGGTGCCGCACTGCTGGCCGCCACCGCCTCCCTCGCCTTCGCCGCCGCCCTGCCCGCCGCTCCGGCGTGGGCCGAGGCGCCCGCGGCCGGCCACGGCACGGGCCGCGCGCTCGACCACTGCGCCGGCACCGCCCCCGTCGTCTGCCACTTCGACGTCGCCCCCGGTACGTACGACGTGACGGCGGTCCTCGGCGGAGCCGACGCGGGCAGCACCGCCGTCACCGCCGAGAGCCGGCGCACCCTGCTGGCCGCGACGCCGACCGCCGCCGGGCAGCGCGTCGAGCGGAGCTTCACCGTCGACGTACGCGAACCGGAAGGTGAGCCGACCGGGCCCAGCGGCAGCCCCGGCCTGGATCTGTCCTTCGGCGGCGACGCGCCCCGCCTCGCGGACCTGAAGGTCACCCCCGCCCGCCGCGCCCAGCTCTTCCTCGCCGGGGACTCCACCGTCTGCGACCAGATCGCCGACCCGTACTCCGGCTGGGGCCAGCAGATACCGAAGTTCTTCAAGCGCGGCCTGTCCGTCGCCAACTACGCCGACTCGGGTGAGAGTTCCGGGTCCTTCCTCGCCGACCCACGGCTCTTCCCCACCATGCGACCGCTGATCCGCAACGGCAACACGGTCCTCATCCAGTTCGCGCACAACGACAAGCAGACGACCGCCGCCGACTACCGCGCCAACCTCACGGCGTTGATCGACGGCGTCCGGGCGCGCGGCGGTGCGCCCGTCCTCGTCACCCCCATCGTGCGCCGCTGGTTCAACACCGACGGCACGCTGAACAACGGCACCGCGCTGCACGTCAACGGCCTCGGCGTGGACCTGCCCGCCGAGATGCGCGCCCTCGCCGCCGAGCGGGGCGTGCCGCTCATCGACCTCACCGCCCTGACCAAGCGGCTCGTCGAACAGCTCGGCCCCGAGGGCTCCAAGGCGCTGTACCTCTACAACGAGGCCCGCGACAACACCCACACCTCCGTGCACGGCGCCACCGAGTTCGCCCGGCTGGTCCTCGGCGAGCTGCGTGCCCAGCGCCTGGTCCCGGCCGAGGTGATCCGGTGACCGCCCCCTGAGCCCGTACGCGGATCAGCGTGCGGGCAGCCGCCGGGCGAAGAAGCCCCGTACGAGGCCACGTACGGCGGGCACCGAGCACGCCGGATCCACCGCGCCCACCAGCGCCGCCCGGGCCTCGGCGGTCATCAGCCCGGCGGTCTGCAACTGGGGTGCGACGGCGGCGTAGTCCGTGAACACCCAGTGCGCGGCGTCGCGCAGCCGCCCGCGCGCGATATGGCCGCCGGGGTGGGCGAGCGCGGCCGACCAGGAACGCTGTACGTCCTCGTCCCGGGCGCCGAAGCCATCGGTGTCCAGCAGGAGCAACGGCCGGTCCACCCCGTATCGCGCGACCGGGAACAACTCCCCTTCCCGGCCCGGCCCTTCCGCCGGGTGGTTCAGATAGCCCTCCAGATTGACCGCGGCGGCGATACGGCGGTCCTCGTACAGCGCCTCGGCCGCGGCCGTGCCGCCCGCCGAGTGGCCGTACACCCCCACCCGGCTCAGATCCAGCGCGCGGCCGAGGTGCTCCGGCAGCGGGCGCTGCGCCGCGTCCGGGTTCCGTCCGCTCGCCAGCGCCTGCAACTGGTCAAGGACGAAACGGACGTCCGCGATCCGGGTGGCGATCGCGGTGCGGAAGGTCGCCGGGTCGGTCCGGGGATCACCGCGGAAGACGGTCGGGCGGACCATGTCCCGCCCCGTCATCGCGCGCGGGAACTCGACCGCACAGGCGTCCCCGGGGTGGTCGACGGTCACCACCACACAGCCGTGGCTCGCCAGCTCCTCGGCGACCAGCGTGCCCAGGCCGCGCGGATCGCCGCCGCCCGGGCTGTACAGCAGGACCGGATGCGGGGCGGGCCGCGCGGGCGCGCCCGTGTGGGCATGCGTCATGGTGGCCGCCCAGTCCACCCCGGACTGCGGCAGGCCGGGGTGCGTGATGGGGGCGATGGCCGCGAACAACTCGACCGTGCCACGGGGCAGTTGTGGTGCGAGCGGATAGCCCCGGACGGTGCGGGCCGGGTAGAGGACCGTGGCCATCACCTCCCGCACCGGGATCCCCGGCTCCCACGGGTCGCGCCGGGTCCGATCGACCAGATACAGCGTGGTCACCCCGACCGGGTACGGGCCGGTCGGCGCAGGCAGCCGTACGGTGGCGGCGCCCGCGGCCCGCGCTTGCGTGAGGCCGCCACCGCCCGTGAGCAGCGCGGCGGCCAGCAGGGCGGATGTGGTGACGGCCCGCCGGGTCGGCCCGGCGGCACCCTGATTGAATGAAGAGGATTTCGATGAAGAGGTCATGACCTGGATGCTGGCGCCCGGCGGGCAGCGCGGGCGATGGTTCAGGCTCTGCCCGAAACGCTGGCGCGGCGCCGCCTGGGGGAGTAATGATCCGCATCCGCTTCACGGCCGCCGACTTCGCCCGGGTCCGCTTCGCGCCCCGGCCGGCCCCGCTGCAGGAGCTGAACGTGGCCCTGATGCGGATGTGCCTGCCCGGCGACGCACCGCTCTACGGCCGCTGGCGACGGCGGCTGCTGCGCTCCCTGCCCGACGCGGCCGGGCCGCTGCGCGAGCTGGCCCCGGCGGGCCTGGCCCCCGCGTTCATCGATGTGTTCAGCGATGACCTCAAGGAGGGCCTGGACACCGTACGGGCCGCCCGCCCCGCCCTGGTCCGCGCCGAGATCGAGCGCGTCTACGCAGGTCACCCGGGACTCACCCCGCTGTGGATCCGCGATCTGCACCACGGCGGAGCCGACGCGTGGCGGCTGCTGCGCCGTGCCCAGCACACGGCCTTCGAATCGGTCCTGGCCCCCGTCTGGCCCCTCGTACAGGATCTGCACCAAGGGGAGTTCACCCGCCATGCCCTCACCGTGGCCGAGCACGGCATCGCCGCCGCGCTCACCGCGCCGGCGCCCGGCGCCCGGCTCAAGGAGGAGGTCTGGGAGCTCGACGGGCCGGGGGAGCGGGAGATCGAGCTGCGCGGCCGTGGGCTGGTGCTTCAGCCCACCTTCCACTGGAGCGGCCGGCCCCTCCTCGCCGATCTGCCCGGCCACTCCCTGTACGTCACCTACCCGGCCGGCCCGGGCCTGCCGCTGCCGCCGGCCGGGGCGGGTGGCGCGGGCGGCGACGACGCGCTGGCCGCCGTGCTCGGCCGGACCCGCCTCGACATTCTGCTGCTGCTCGCCGAGGAACACACCACCAGCGGGCTCGCCCGGCGACTGGGCGTCAGCAACGCCACGGCCTCCGCCCACACCGCCGCGCTGCGCGGCGCCGGTCTGATCACCACGGTCCGCGCCTGCGTTCAAACGCCCGCGTTTGCGGTGGATCTGCGCCACGGACCCGCCGTGGCGTCGGCGTGTCACCGGCGCAGATCCACCGCAAACCCCCTTCTAGATCCGCGAGAACGTGAACGAGAACTCGGCGGGGGCGGCGCCGAGGCGGTACGGGGGAAGCACCCCGGGCCCGCACGACTGGCTGCCGATGCCCTGCTGCCCGTGGTCGAGGTTCACCCACACCGTGTCCGCCGACGGGGACAGGTCCGGGGTGTGCTCGGCCGCGTCCAGCTGCTCCGTGGTCCACCGCCGCGCCGTGAACCAGAACGGCGGCGCGCCCTCCACCGCGATCCCGGCCCCGCCGTCATCGGTCAGCCGGGCCCAGCGGACGTCCGCGCGGGCCCCGTTCTCCTGCGGCCTGACGTACGGCGTCTGCATCTCGTCGACCGACAGCGCCCACCGGCCGATCCGCGAGGCGGCGTGGGTGTCCGGGTACGCCTCGCCGGGGCCGCCGCCGAACCACTCGGCCCGGCCCAGCGCGGCGGGGACGCCGAGCCGTACGCCAAGGCGCGGCAGCGGGCAGGTCCACTCGCCCAGCGGGGTGACGGAGACCGTCAGGCGCAGCCGGTCCGCGTCGGTGTCGGCGGTCCAGCGGTAGACGGTCTCCAGGCCGACGTCGGTGGCGGCGGGGGCGACGCGGGTACGGACGGTCAGGGCGTCGTCCGTCGCCTCCACCGCGTCGACGCGGTGGTGGAGCCGGTGCAGACCGAGCTGGCGCCAGATCAGGCCGTAGCGCTCATCGGGCTGCCAGGACGCGCCGTTGTCGTTGTCGGTGGGCGCGCGCCATACGTCGAGCCGGGGGCCGGTGACCGCGAGGCCGCCGAGGGAGAGCAGCGCGCCGGTGGTCGGGTCGAACGTCCCCGGGCCCAGTACGAGTGCGCCGTCCTCGCGGCGCGGCGCCACAGCGGCGTCTGTGGCGGCCGGGGCGGTCGCGTTGGTGGCCGGGATCTGCCCCCACGCCACCTCGTGGCCCGCCTCCGCCCACGCGGTGTCGGCCGCGAGCAACGCCCGTACGGTCCACAGCGCCTCGCCGTCGGCGCCCGTCGCGGGCCGGTCGGGGAGCTTGAGGTCGGCGGACTCGCCCGGGGCCAGCGGCGGGACCGCCAGCTCGCCGCCGGCGACCTCGACGCCCTCGGCCTCGTAGGCCCAGGAGAACGTCAGATGGGACAGGTCGGCGAAGTCATGGGTGTTGGTGACGCGGACCGTGCCCGCCGCGCCGTCGCCCTCGATCCGGACCGGCTCGATGACCTTCTTGTACTCGATCAGCCCGGGGGACGGGGTGCGGTCGGGGAAGAGCAACCCGTCGCAGACGAAGTTGCCGTCGTGCAGCTCCTCGCCGAAGTCCCCGCCGTATCCGTAGAAGAGCTCGCCCTCGGCGGTGCGCTTGGCGATGCCGTGGTCGATCCACTCCCAGACGAACCCGCCCTGGCAGCGCTCATGCGCCTCGAACAGCCGCTGGTAGTCGCTGAGTCCGCCCGGTCCGTTGCCCATGGCGTGGGCGTACTCGCACAGGATGAACGGGAGCGCGCGGCGCTTGGCGTCCAGCTCGGCGTCCGCCCAGGCGGCCTCGGTGCGCTGCCCGATCTGGTCGACCTCCTCGTGCGAGGCGTACATCCGCGAGTAGACGTCCGTGTCGGCGCAGGACATGTCGCCCTCGTAGTGGATCACGCGCGAGGAGTCGCGCTCGCGGATCCAGTCGGCCATGGCGGTCAGCCCGCGGCCGGTGCCGCATTCGTTGCCCAGCGACCACATCACCACCGACGCGTGGTTCTTGTCCCGCTCGACCATCCGGCGGGCCCGGTCCACCAGGGCCGGGGTCCAGCGGTCGTCGTCGACCGGATTGCCGCGCCAGCCGAGGTCGACGAAGCCGTGGGTCTCCAGATCGCATTCGTCGATCACCCACAGGCCCAGCTCGTCGCAGAGATCGAGGAAGGCGGGGTGCGGCGGGTAGTGGCTGGTGCGTACGGCGTTGATGTTGTGCCGCTTCATCAGCACCAGGTCCTGGCGCATGGTCTCCAGGTCCACGGCGCGCCCGGCCTCGGGGTGGAACTCATGCCGGTTGACCCCGCGGAACAGCACCCGCTTGCCATTGACCTTGATCACGCCGTCCTCGACGACGACCGTACGGAACCCCACCCGCAGCGCCACCCGCTCGCCGCCGGTGGCGAGCGTGGCCTCGTACAGCCGCGGGGTCTCGGCCGTCCACGGCTCGACGGCCACGGTCGCGCTCTCGCCGGTGGCCAGGTCGAGGCCCAGCTCCGGCACGGTGAACCGGCCGCCGGGCTCGGCGTCGACCCGCAGTGTGCCCTGGCCGGTGGCGTGGTCGTAGGAGGCGTGCACGAAGAAGTCGTCGACCGCGTCGGCCGGGCGGTGCAGCAGGGTCACCTCGCGGAAGATCCCGGGCAGCCACCACTGGTCCTGGTCCTCCAGATAGGTGCCCGAGGACCACTGGTGGACGCGTACGGCCAGCACATTGCCGCGCGGTCGCAGCAGCTCTTCCACGGCGAACTCGTGCGGCAGCCGGCTGCCCTTGAAGACGCCCAGCTCCTGCCCGTTGAGCCAGACCCGGGCGCAGGACTCCACGCCCTCGAACCGCAGCACGGCGCCGCCGTCGGCCGGCCAGTCCGCGGGCAGGTCGAAGACCCGGCGGTGGTCGCCGGTCGGGTTCTCGTTCGGAACTCGGGGCGGGTCGACCGGGAACGGATAGAGCACATTGGTGTAGATGGGCGCGCCGTGGCCCTGCAGCACCCAGTGGCCCGGTACGGCGACCGTGCCCCAGCCGGAGGCGTCGTAGTCGGGGCGGGCGAAGGACTCGTCCTCGGCGGTGGCGGTCGGCGACAGCCGGAAGGCCCAGTCGCCGCCCAGGCCCAGCCGGGCGGCGTCGGACCCGGCGGTCCAGGCGCGGGGCGGCAGCCCTCCGCTGCCCGGGGACATGTCCTCGTAGTAGGGGAGCTGGGCGTCGGGGGTGGTGCTCATCGGTCTCCTCGGTCTGCGATGGAGGTAGCTGCGCTGGAGGGAACTGCGATGGAGGGAACTGCTATGGAGGCGATCGGTCGGCACGCGCCCCAGCGGCCCGAGCGCGCGTCGGCCGAGCACTTCGGCCCGGGCCGTCAGCACGGGACGTTAACGAGCGGCGAAAGACTTTTGCAAGGGGTTGGACGAAGTCTGTTGCAAGCGCTTGTGCGAGTGGCGGCGGGTGAGGGCCGGGAATCAGGACGCGCTGCCGCGGCCGCCGCTCGCGGCGGGCGTGCGGTGATGCTTCGATTTCATGGTCGCGAGCGAGCCCTCCAGGGCGAAGGTCGCGGCCCCGAGGCTCACGGGGTTGGACGGGATCGGGCACAGCACGATCTCGACGCTCGCGAAGGGGCGGCGCAGGGCGCGCCGCGCCACCGCCTCGCGCACCTCGACCAGCAGCGGCTCGCCCAGTGCGGTGGCCACCCAGCTGCTGACCACGATGACCTCCGGGTTGAGCAGATTGACCAGGTCGGCCAGGGCCGCGCCGAGATAGCGGGCGGTCTCGCGGGCCACCTGCGCGGCCACCGGATCGCCGTCGGCCAGCGCCCGGCCGAGCGCTTCGATGGTGGCGGTCTGGTCGTCCGGGTGCAGCAGGGGGCTGTCGGGGCTCAGCTCGCCGAGGGTGCGCATGATGGCGGGGGCGCCCACGTACGTCTCCACGCAGCCGTGGTTGCCGCAGTGGCACAGCCGCCCGTCCAGGACCAGCGTGGTGTGCCCCCACTCTCCGGCACTGTTGGTCACCCCCCGGTGCAGCACGCCGCCCAGCGCGAGCCCGGCCCCCACGCCCGTACCCAGGTTGACCACGATCGCGTCATCGCGCCCGCGCGCCGCGCCGAACCACTGCTCGGCGACGGTGCTGGCGCGCAGCGGGTTGTCGAGGTGGAGCGGATAGGGGAGGTGTTCGGCCAGCAGGTCGAGCAGCGGGACGTCGTGCCAGTTCCAGTTGGCGGCGTAGACGGACACCCCGCCCTCGCGGTCCACCTGCCCCGGCATGCTGACCCCGACGCCCAGCACCCGGTCCGCGGTGACGGCCGACCGCTCCACCACATCGGCCACGGCGGCGGCGATACGCCCGACGAGCCGCGCCGCGTCCCGCTCGCCGGGGCGCAGCTCCTCGTCGGCGCGGGCCAGTACGGTCAGGGCCAGGTCGAACAGCTCGACGTGGATATAGGTCTCGGCCACGTCCACGCCGATCAGCGCGCCACCCGCGGCGTTGACGGCGACCAGCCCGCGCGGCCGGCCGCCGTCGGAGTCCTCGTATCCGCCCTCCACCAGCATGCCGAAGTCCAGCAGCTCGCCGACGAGGGTGGCGACGGTGGCCAGGCTCAGCCCGGTCGCGGCGGCCAACTGCTGCCGGGAGACCGGGGATTCGGCGATGATGTGGCGCAGCACGTCGTAGCGGTTCTCGGTGCGGATATCGCGGGACGTGCGCTTCACGCCGGGTCCTCCGTGCTCGGTGGTGCGGCCCGTATGACGCCGCGCCACATTAGGCCGCGCGCCGCACCTGGACAACCCCTTCGTGCAACCATTGTACGAAGCGGTGGCTGCTGCACGAAGCGGTGGCCGCGCCTGCGGTCTTCTAGCCGTGAGTGGTGAGCACGTCCCTGACGACCGGACCCGCCGCGTCGCCGCCGTGGCCGCCCTTGACGACCACGGCGGCGGCCGCCACGTCGTTCCGGTAGGCCGTGAACCAGGCGTTCGTGGTCGGCTGCCCGTCGATCTCGGCGGAGCCGGTCTTCGCCCCGATGTCCCCGGTGAGCCCGGACATCGCGCGCGCCGCCGTGCCGCTGGTGGCGGTGAGCCGCATCATGGCCCTCAGTTGCCCGGCGGCCGCCGGGCTCAGCGAGCGTACCGCCGTCGCCGTCTGCTCGCCGATCAGGGACCGCGGCACGATGACGGGCTGGTGGAACGTACCGGTCTGGGCGGTGGCCGCGACCGAGGCCACGGTGAGCGGGTTCATCTGCACCCTGCCCTGCCCGATCAGCGCGGCGGCCTTGTCGTCCCCGCCGCCCGTGGGGATCGAGCCGTCGAAGGTCTGCACCCCCACATGCCACTCGAGTCCGATCCCGAACACGTCCTGCGCCACGTCCGCGACGCCGCTGTCGGGCAGATCGCCGGCCAGTGAGACAAAGGCGGTGTTGCAGGAGGCCGCGAAGTCCTGGGCGAAGGTGGCGGCCGGATTCTCGCTGTCCTCGACGTTGTGGAAGGTCATGCCCTGCTGGTACGAGGTGGTTTTGGGGCAGGGCACCGCGCGGCCGGGCGTGACCTTTCCGGACTCCAGCAGCGCCGCCGAGGTGACGATCTTGAACGTCGAACCGGGCGCGGTGGCTCCTTGTAAGGCCGGATTGAACTCGGCGCGGTCGGAGTTGGCGACCGCCAGCACCTCGCCCGTGCTGGGCTTGAGCGCGACCACCGAGGCGCCCGTACGCTTCGCCACCGCCTTCTCGGCCCGGCTCTGCACCTGCGCGTCGAGCGTCGTGTGCAGTGTGCCCGGTTTGCCCTTGGCCACCACGTGGAGCGTCGTCGTGGGCTCGCCGCTCGCGCCGGCCGCCCACACCTCGACCCGGCTGGCGCCGCCCGTGGCGGCGGCGTACCTCGTGCGGAGCTCGGTCAGCACCGGGCCGAGCGAGGGATAGCGGTCCTTCGTCAGCTCCTTGCCGTCCCGGTCCACCACCTTGATCGACACCGAATCGGCGGTCCCCGTCCGCAGGGCCGGACGCTCGGCCGTCAGCTTGGGGTGCAGTACGCCGGGCCTCCAGTCGACCAGCGGCCGGCCCGTCGTCCTGCCGCGCACCACCGACAGCTCCGAGGCATAGGTCCAGGTGGAGTGGGTGTCCTCGAAGGAGATATCGGCCGTGACATCGAACGGCACCCGGGTGCCGTGGGGTTGGCCCGCCTTGAGCGTCAGCTTCGACACATGGCCGTCCTTGCGGTAGCCGCTCAGCGCGGCCACGGCGGACTCGGCGTCATTGGTGAGCTGCGCGGCCCGCATATCGTTCTGATCGGCCCAGGCGGCCAGAAACGTACCCGCGGTCTTCCGCACTTCGGACGCGGTCACCGCGCCGTCGTGGCCCGGCCCCTTCTCGCCCCCGGCGAGCCCGGTGTACAGGTTGTATGCGCCGAGGCCCGCTACGCCCACGACCGCAACCGCTGTCACACCGAGCACGGCTCTTCCCGCTGCACGCATGCCCTGGTCCGTCCCCCCATGATGGTTGGCGCCCTGCCGCTCCACCCCCGCGTCAAGCGGCAGGGCGCACAACGAGTTCACAACCTATGGACGGTGATACTCCATCACAAGGGGTAGTTCAGGCCACAAGCGCACGGCATGACCCGCGATACGCATTTCGGCGCGCCGCCGCGGCTCATGCCGCCTGCTCGACCTCTCCCCGCAGCGCCCTGGTGTAGACAGAGAGCAACCGACCGTATTCGACGCGCTCCTGAGGGCGCAGCGCCCGGCCGGCCCGCGCGCGCAGAAACACGCGGATCGCCTCGTTCGCCTGGTCGGTGGGCGTGGTGATTAAAGCGGGTTCGTGGTGAGTAGGAGTCGGACGCATGCGCACTAGAGTACGGCCCGCCACCGACAACGGCACCGGCGCAAAACGTTCAAGTGCCCTGTTACCGCGGGTATGTGAGCAAGACCGCATCCGGCGCACGGCTCTGGACGCCTGCTCATGGCCCTGTTGTCGCGGCCTCAGCTCTCGACGAGAACGACCTCCAGGGTGCGTGGGCCGTGCACCCCCTCCACCCGGTCCAGTTCGATATCGCTGGTCGCGGACGGCCCGGAGATCCAGGTCAACGGGCGCCCCGGAGCCAGCCGTTCCAGGGCCTGCGGCACGGAGTCCACGACCTGTTCGGGCACGCGGATGACACAGACATGGTGGTCGGGCACCAGCGTGATGCGCCGGCGCCCCTGGTCAGGGCCCGCGTCCAGGACGACGGTCCCCGTCTCGGCCACGGCCACCGCGCAGCCCGTGACGACGCTGGAGACCGCGTCCAGATCGTGCGGGGTCAGCTCCTCGGTGTCCGCGATCCGCTCCACCCGCTGCGCGTCCACGGCCGAAAGCCACTCGGTGGGCAGCCCCGGCGGCAGCACCACGCTCGTCGCGCCGCGCCCGTCCAGCAGCCGGGCGATCAGGCCCGGAAGCCCCTTGGGGTCCGTACGGTGGACGATCGCCCGGTAGTCGGCCAGGTTCTCCGCGAGCAGATCCACGGTCTGGGCCGTGGTCCGGTCCCCGTGGACCCGCAGATAGCCGCGGTCCGCGGGGGCCTCGGAGGGGGCCTCGGAGGGGCGCTCCGTACGGGGGACGTCCGCCAGTGCGCGGCGGACGCGGGCCAGCACCAGGTCTCGGCTGCTCACGTCGTCGTCCTCTTCCCTTTCTTCTCGCTCTTCGTGCCCTCGTCACCGCGCGTTCTGCGCCACCAGTCCCGGAACGACTCGGCGGGCACCTCCGGCAGCTCCCGCGTGTCCGTCCACGCCCGCCCAGGACCCGGCAGCCGGCTCGGATGGAAGCGGCGGGTACGGGCGGCCAGCCGCTGCCCGGCGCGCAACACGCCCGGATGGTCGAGGGCCCAGCGCGCCGCCCGCATCGCGGCGCGCTCCGCGGCATGCCCCTTGGCCGGTTTGATGACGGTCCGGGTCCCGCGCACCGACACCGGGCCGCCCTCGACCACCCGCTCGCGCAGATGGACCAGGATCTCCGGGATGTCGATGGCCACCGGGCACACCTCGTAGCACGCCCCGCACAGCGACGAGGCGTACGGCAGCGAGGCGTCCAGCTCGCTCTGCGTGCCGCGCAGCTGCGGGGTGAGGATCGCCCCGATCGGCCCCGGGTACGCCGACCCGTACGCATGGCCGCCCGCCCGCTCGTACACCGGGCACACATTCAGACACGCCGAGCAGCGGATGCAGCGCAGCGCCTGGCGCCCGACGGTGTCGGCGAGCGTGTCCGTACGGCCGTTGTCGAGGAGGACCAGGTGGAAGGCGCGCGGGCCGTCGCCGTCGGTGGTGCCGGTCCAGGTGGAGGTGTACGGGTTCATCCGCTCCGCCGTCGAGGAGCGGGGCAGCAGTTGCAGGAACACCTCCAGGTCCTGCCACGTCGGCACCACCTTCTCGATGCCCACGACGGAGATCAGCGTCTCGGGGAGGGTCAGACACATCCGGCCGTTGCCCTCGGACTCCACCACGACCAGCGTGCCGGTCTCGGCCACCATGAAGTTGGCGCCCGAGATGCCGACCTTGGCGTTCAGGAACTTCTCGCGCAGATGCAGCCGCGCCGCCTCCGCCAGATCGGCCGGGGCGTCCGTCAGCCCCTCCGGTGCGGGGCGGCCCCAGCGGGCCATCTGGTCGGTGAAGATGTCGCGGATCTCGGTGCGGTTGCGGTGGATCGCGGGCACCAGGATGTGCGAGGGCAGATCGTCGCCGAGCTGCACGATCAGCTCCGCCAGATCGGTCTCGTACGCGCGGATGCCCGCCTCGGCGAGCGCGTCGTTCAGCCCGATCTCCTGCGTGGCCATCGACTTGACCTTGACGACCTCGCGCTCGCCGGTGGCCCGGACCAGCTCGGTGACGATCCGGTTCGCCTCGTCCGCGTCCGCCGCCCAGTGCACCTGGCCGCCCGCCGCCGTCACGGCGCTCTCCAACTGCTCCAGATAGTGGTCGAGATGGCGCAGCGTACGGTCCTTGATCGCCGCGCCCGCGGAGCGCAGCTCGCCCCAGTCGTCCAGCTCCGCGACGGCCTTGGCGCGCTTGGCGCGGATGGTGTGGGTGGCGTGCCGCAGATTGGCGCGCAGCTGCGTGTTCTTGGTCGAGGTGGCGGCCGCGACGGGGAACGCGGGCATGCCCAGATAGGTGCCGGTCACCAGACGTCTCCTTCGGTGCTCGCCAGGATCTCGGCGATATGGACCGGGCGGACCGTCGAGCCCTGCCGGGCGAGCGTCCCGCCGATGTGCATCTGACACGAGTTGTCGACCGTGCACACCGCCTCGGCCCCGGTGGCGGTGATGTTGCGCGCCTTGTCGGCGCCCATCGCGGCCGAGACCGCCGTGTTCTTCACGGCGAACGTGCCACCGAAGCCGCAGCACTCCTCCGCGCCCGGCAGCTCGATCAGTTCCAGTCCCGCGACGGCCGCGAGGAGCTTGCGGGGGCGGTCGCCCAGGCGCAGCATCCGCAGGCCGTGGCAGGTGGGGTGGTAGGTCACGGCGTGCGGATAGTACGCGCCCACGTCCGTCACCTCGAGGACGTCGGTGATGAACTCGGTGAGTTCGTACGTCTTGGGCACTGCCGCGGCGGCGAGCTCGGCCAGCTCCTGGCCGCGGCCCTCGGCGGACGCCTTCGCCCCGATCCTCGGATAGTTGTCGCGCACCATGGCGGCGCACGACCCCGAGGGGGTCACCACATAGTCGTAGTCCTCGAACGCCTCGGCGAAACGGCGCACCAGAGGCTCGGTCTCATGGCGGTAGCCGGTGTTGAACTGCGCCTGACCGCAACAGCTCTGTCCCGGCGGAAAGCCGACGTCGACACCCAGCCGTTCGAGGAGGGTGACGACGGCCTGCCCGGTGCGGGGATAGAGCGTGTCGTTGACGCAGGTGATGAAGAGCGCTACGCGCACGGTTCCTCCTCCTGGCCCTCGGCCCGTCCGCCCTCGACGTTCGCGATGTTGTCGATGTTCTCGACGTGTTCGACGAGGGCGGCCGCCCGGGACCATGCCGCTTGATCACCCGATGGCTCATACTGCCTCAGCGGCTGGGTGCTGTGAAGCAGCGCGCGCAGCTCGGACAGGCCGCCGCCGACCACCCCCGCGGTCCGGGCCTGCACCAGAACATTCCCGAGCGCCGCCGCCTCCGCCGGGCCCGCGACCACCGGCAGCCCACAGGCGTCGGCGGTCAGCCGGCACAGCAGCGCGTTGTGCGCGCCGCCGCCGACGATATGCACGGTGCGGACCGTACGGCCGGACAGGCGCTGGGCGTCCAGGATTGCGCGGCGGTGGGCGAGCGCGAGGGAGTCCAGGACGCAGCGGGCGGTCTCGGCGGGGGTGCGGGGGACCGGCTGGCCGGCGCGGCGGCATGCTTCCGCGATCCGGTCGGGCATCCGGTCCGGGGCGATGAACTCGGGGGCCCCGGCGTCGACCACCGAGCGGAGGGGGGTGGCCTGGGCCGCCTGGGCCAGGAGTGTTTCCAGGTCCTGGGGTCTGCCTTCGGCTTCCCAGGTGCGCAGGCACTCCTGGAGCATCCACAGGCCCATGATGTTGCGCAGATAGCGGACCGTGCCGTCCACGCCCAGCTCGTTGGTGAAGTTGGCGCGCCTGCTCGCCTGGGTGAGCACCGGGGCGTCGAGCTCAAGGCCGGCCAGGGACCAGGTGCCGGTGGCGATGTACGCGAAGTCGAGCGAGGTGGCGGGGACGCCCACGACGGCGGAGGCGGTGTCGTGCGAGCCCACGGCGGTGACGGGGACGGGGCCTTCGAGCCCGGTCGCGGACAGGATCTCCGGGCGCAGCTCGCCTGCGGGGTCGCCGGGGTGGCGGAGTGGCGGGAAGAGCGACGGGTCGATGCCGAGGGTGTCGGCGACGGCGGCGACCGTGCGGGACCAGTCGCGGGTGCGCGGGTCGATCAGCTGGGTGGTGGACGCGTTGGTCAGCTCGGTGCCGGCCACGCCCGTCAGCCAGTACGAGATGAGGTCCGGGATGAGGAGGAGGCGGTGTGCGGCGGTGAGCGTCGAACTGCCCCGGGCGGCGGTCAGCTGGTAGATCGTGTTGAAGGGGAGGTGCTGGAGGCCGGTGGCCGCGTACAGCTCCTCGGGCGGGAGGACGGCCGCCACTTTTTCGGACGCGCCGTCGGTGCGGGTGTCGCGGTAGTGGACGGGGTTGCCGAGCAGCGCCCCGTCGGCGCCCAGGAGGCCGTAGTCCACGGCCCAGCTGTCGATACCGACGCTGGTCAGGCGCGTGTTCGCGGCGCGAGCGGCGTCGGCCGCGATGCGCAGGCCGTCGAGGACGCCCTGGTAGAGGGCGAGGATGTCCCAGTGCAGGGTGCCGCCTGTGCGGACCGGGCGGTTGGGGAAGCGGTGCACTTCGCGCAGCGAGAGGGTGCCGGGGGCGACCGTGCCGACCATGACGCGGCCGCTGGAGGCGCCGAGGTCGACGGCGGCGAAGTGAGATTCTGCGGGTTGCACGGGGGCCTCGTGGTGGTTGCGGTGCGTGGTTGTGGTGCGGCGTGGTTGTGGTGCGTTGCGGTGCTCGGTGCGGTGCGGTGCGGTGCGGGGACGGGGCCTCCGGGGCTGTCACCCTGGACCGTATATTTACGGCGCCGGTGCCCGGAAGCGTTGTCCTGACCGGAACTTGGCGCCACAAATACACGTAAGCGTCCAGGGCACCACCCCTGCACCCCCGCCCCCTCGCGTGCGTATCAGCGCAGGAAGGCCGCCGCGACCCCGGCGTCGACCGGGACGTGCAGACCGGTGGTGTGCGTCAGGTCGCCCCCGGTGAGTGCGAAGACCGCGTTCGCCACGTGTTCGGGCAGGACCTCGCGCTTGAGCAGGGTGCGCTGGGCGTAGAACTTGCCCAGCTCGTCTTCGGGGATGCCGTACGTGGCCGCGCGTTGTGCGCCCCAGCCGCCCGCGAAGATTCCTGAGCCCTGTACGACGCCGTCGGGGTTGACTCCGTTGACCCGGATGCCGTGGGTGCCCAACTCGGCGGCGAGTAGGCGTACTTGGTGGGCCTGGTCGGCCTTGGTGGCGGAGTAGGCGATGTTGTTCGGGCCCGCGAAGACCGAGTTCTTGGAGGCGATGTAGATGACGTCGCCCCCCATGTTCTGGTCGATCATGACCCGGGCCACCTCGCGGGAGGAGAGGAAACTGCCGCGCGCCATGATGTCGTGCTGGAGGTCCCAGTCCTTGGCGGTGGTTTCGAGGAGGGGCTTGGAGATGGAGATCCCGGCGTTGTTGACGAGGAGGTCCACGCCGCCGAAGGCCAGGACCGCTTGGTCGAAGGCTGCCTTGATCTGGTCTTCGGAGGTGATGTCGACCGTGACGGGGACGGCCTTGTCCGGGCCGCCCAGTTCGGTCGCTACGGCTGCGGCGTTCTCCGCATTGATGTCGGCCACGACTACGCAGGCGCCCTCGGCCACCAGCCGGTTCGCGATGGCCTTGCCGATGCCCGAGCCCGCGCCGGTGACCAGGGCGATACGGGTCGCCAGCGGCTTGGGCTTCGGCATCCGCTGAAGCTTGGCCTCCTCCAGCGCCCAGTACTCGATGCGGAACTTCTCCGACTCCTCGATGGGGGAGTACGTGGACACGGCCTCGGCACCGCGCATCACATTGATCGCGTTGACATAGAACTCGCCCGCCACCCGGGCCGTCTGCTTGTCCTTGCCGTAGCTGAACATCCCGACACCCGGGATGAGCACGATCGCCGGGTCGGCGCCGCGCATCGCGGGGGAGTCGGGGGTGGCGTGCCGCTCGTAGTACGCCTGGTAGTCGGTGCGGTATGCGGTGTGCAGCTCCTTGAGACGGGCGATCGCCTCGTCGAGCGGGGCCGTGGGCGGCAGGTCGAGGACCAGCGGGCGGACCTTCGTACGGAGGAAGTGGTCCGGGCAGGAGGTGCCGAGTGCGGCCAGCCGCGGGTGTTCGGCGCGGGCGACGAAGTCGAGGACGGCGTCGGAGTCGTTGTAGTGGCCGACCTGGGGGCGGTCCGTGGAGGCGAGGCCTCGGAGGACGGGGGCCAGCGCGGCGGCGCGGGCCCGGCGTCCGGCCTCGGGGAGCGGTTCGTGGCCGGGGAGGGCGGGGCCGAAAGGGTCCGCTTTGCCGCGGTCGGCGAGGAACTGCTCGGCGGTGCGGATGATACGGAGCGAGTTGGCCTCGCACTCGTCGGAGGTGTCACCCCAGGCGGTGATGCCGTGGCCGCCCAGGATGCAGCCGATCGCCTCGGGGTTGGCCTTCTTGATGGCGGCGATGTCAAGACCGAGCTGGAACCCGGGCCGGCGCCAGGGAACCCATACGACCTGGTTGCCGAAACACTCCTTGGTCAGCGCCTCACCGTCGGCGGCACATGCGAGCGCGATGCCGGAGTCGGGGTGCAGATGGTCGACATGGGCGGCGTTGACCAGGCCGTGCATGGCGGTGTCGATGGACGGCGCGGCGCCGCCCTTCCCATGCAGGCAGAAGTCGAACGCGGCAACCATCTCGTCCTCGCGCGGGGCCCCTGGGTAGACCGCGGTCAGCGCCCGCAACCGGTCCAGCCGCAGCGCGGCGAGACCGGCCTCGGTGAGCGTGCCCAAGTCCCCTCCGGACCCCTTCACCCACATGAGGTCGATGTCCTGCCCCGTGACGGGGTCGGTCGCGGTGCCCTTGGCGGAGGTGTTCCCGCCCGCGTAGTTGGTGTTCCGGGGATCGGCTCCGAGGCGATGTGATCGCTCGAGCAGGGTGGCCGCTTCGGGGTGCGGTTCTGCGGTCATGTTCTTCCTCTTTGTGTGTTGGTGAAGTCGGCCAATCCGTCGCACGGGCCCATTCCGGGGTGGGGATGGGCCGGTACGGTTCCGCCTTGCTCTCCGGGGCTGCGGGGCGATGGCGCGTGCGCGTCCGTCGGCGGCTGCCCGGTTGGGGTCGTGCTGCCCGCTGCTGCCAGGCCCCGCTGCGGCGCCTCGCCGTCCCTGCCCCACCCGGCGGGCTTGCCCGGCTTGGGCGTGTCCGCCGGTTGGTTGGCGCGCCCCGGCCACAGGTGTCGGTGCCAACAAGTTCCGGGTGCCCAGCCCGGCCCGGCCGCCCACGTTCCGCGCAGCGTGCTGACAGGGCGTGGGGCGGAGCCCCAGGGGCGTGCGTCGGGCGGGGCGTCGGACATCCGCCCCACCGTCGTCGCACGCCCCGGCCCGGCCATGGGCTCTCCCCGCCGTGGCCGAGCAGCCGGGCCCCGGGGCGGAGCTCCGGGAACACGCCGCGCGGCGGAGCCGCGGCGGCGTTGCGGCAGCCCCGCCGGAGGCGCTACGCGCCCCAGCCCGCCTGCGTGCCACCCACTCGCTCCGCGACGATCTTCTCCGCCCACCCTGAGGCCTTGTACGCCGCCATCGGGTCGGGGTCGATGCCCAGTTCCTCGCGGACTTCGGCCAGCAGCGGCCGTACGTCGGTGTTGTACGCGTCCATCAGCACCGCGTTGGAGCCGAGGACGTCGCCCGATGTCTGCGCGGCGGACAGCGCGTCCCCGTCGACCAGCAGGGCCTTCGCCGTCGCCTCCTGGACGTTCATGACCGAGCGGATGATCGCCGGGATCTTCGGCTCGATGTTGTGGCACTGGTCCAGCATGAACGCGATGCCCGAGCCCAGGCCGCCGCCGCGGATCACCTCGTACATGATCCGGAAGAGCTGGAAGGGGTCGGCCGCGCCGACCATGAGGTCGTCGTCCGCGTAGAAGCGGGAGTTGAAGTCGAACGCGCCGAGCTTCCCCTCCCGGAGCAGCAGCGCGACGATGAACTCGATGTTCGTGCCGGGCGCGTGGTGGCCGGTGTCGACGCAGACGTGGGCCTTGGGGCCGAGTTTGAGGCAGTGGGCGTAGGCGGTGCCCCAGTCGGGGACGTCGGTGGTGTAGAAGGCGGGCTCGAAGAACTTGTACTCCAGCAGCAGCCGCTGGTCGTCGCCCAGCCGCTCGTAGACGGCCTGGAGGGCCTCGGCGAGCCGGTCCTGGCGGTCGGCGATGTCGTCCTGGCCGGGGTAGTTGGTGCCGTCGGAGAACCAGAGTTTGAGGTCGCGGGAGCCCGTGGCGTCCATGATGTCGACGCATTCCAGGAGGTGGGCGAGCGCCTTGCCGCGGATTTCGGGGTCGGGGTTGGTGACCGAGCCGAGTTTGTAGTCGTCGTCCTGGAAGACGTTGGAGTTGATGGCGCCGAGCTTCAGCCCGCGCTCCTCCGCGTGCTTGGCGAGCGCCGCGTAGTCGTCGACCTTGTCCCAGGGGATGTGCAGAGCGACGGTGGGGGCCACCCCGGTGAACGCGTGCACCTGGGCGGCGTCGTCGAGCTTTTCCTGCGGGGTGCGCGGGACGCCGGGCTGGGCGAAGACCTTGAAGCGGGTTCCAGAGTTGCCGTACGCCCATGACGGCGTCTCGACGGCCTGGGTCTTGAGGGCCGCCTTCACGGCCGAAAGGTCAGACATACGTCTCCTCGAAGGCAACTGTGGCAACTAGTAACTATGAAACGATTCAACAGACGCTAGCCGTGTGGATGGCCGGGCGTCAAGCAGTGGTGCGGCCCCGGGCCCGGGGTCGCTGACGTGGAAAAACGATTCAATGCTGAAGCTACTGGACCGTAGGTCCACCGCCGTCGGCGCGTCAAGAGGGTCGACAACGACTTGATTTACCTGGCGCATACCCCCTTGACGGTGGCAAATCGCCGGGTTAGCTTCCCGCCACCGACTTTGAAACATTTCATTTTCCCTCGGCCTGAAGGCCGCTCTTGCAAGGAAGCAA
This sequence comes from Streptomyces sp. NPDC000941, assembly GCF_053599555.1. Lineage (NCBI taxonomy): Bacteria > Bacillati > Actinomycetota > Actinomycetes > Kitasatosporales > Streptomycetaceae > Streptomyces > Streptomyces sp. NPDC000941. The sequence continues at coordinate 6,830 of NZ_JBSFMM010000160.1, read as the reverse complement.
GGAGACACCGACACCGTGAGCCAGGCTGATTCGACCGGAGTTCCGGTCCTCGCCCTCAAGGGGGTGAACAAATCCTTCGGCGCCGTCCGGGCCCTGCGGGACGTCTCCCTCGAGCTGTTCCCGGGTGAGGCACACGCCCTCGCCGGCGAGAACGGCGCCGGTAAGTCGACGCTCATCAAGACGCTCGCCGGGGTCCACCGCCCCGACGCCGGGCAGGTGCTGCTCGACGGCGAACCGGTGGTCTTCCACGGCCCCGCCAACGCCCGTGACGTGGGCATCGCCGTCATCTACCAGGAGCCGACGCTCTTCCCCGACCTGTCGATCGCGGAGAACATCTTCATGGGCCGCCAGCCCCGGCGGGGGCTCGGCCGGATCGACCACAAGGCGGTGCGCAGCGCGACCGCCGCGCTGATGAGCCGGCTCGGGGTGGCCCTGGACCCCGACCGGCCCGCCCGTGGGCTGTCCATCGCCGACCAGCAGATCGTGGAGATCGCGAAGGCGCTGTCCTTCGACGCCCGGGTGCTGATCATGGACGAGCCGACCGCCGCCCTCACCGGCAGCGAGACGGCCCGGCTGTTCTCGGTCGTCGAGGCGCTGCGCGCCGAGGGCGCGGCCGTGCTGTTCATCTCGCACCGGCTGGAGGAGATCTTCCGGCTCTGCCAGCGGGTGACCACGTTGCGGGACGGCCGCTGGGTGGCCTCCGAGCCGCTGGAGGGCCTGACCGAGGACGACCTGGTGCGCCGGATGGTGGGCCGGGACCTGGACGAGCTGTATCCCAAGCAGGACACGCGGGTCGGCGAGACGGCGCTGTCGGTGCACCGGCTGACCCGCGAGGGCGTGTTCCGGGATGTGTCCTTCGAGGTGCGCCGGGGCGAGATCGTCGCGCTGGCCGGGCTGGTCGGCGCGGGCCGCACCGAGGTGGCGCAGGCCGTGTTCGGCGTGGACCGGGCGGACGCGGGCGAGGTACGGGTGGCGGGTACGCCGCTGCGCCCCGGCTCGCCGAACGCCGCGATGGCCGCCGGGCTCGCGCTCGTACCCGAGGACCGGCGCCAGCGCGGCCTGGTGATGGAGATGTCGATCGAGCGGAACATCGGCCTCACCGGACTGGACCGGATCAGCGGTGGAGGGCTCGTCAAACGGGCCCTGGAGCGCGGCCGGGCCACCGACTGGGCAACCAGGCTGCAGCTCAAGTACGGCAAGCTGAGCGACCACGTCGGGGTGTTGTCCGGCGGCAACCAGCAGAAGGTCGTACTCGCCAAGTGGCTGGCCACCGACCCGGCGGTGCTCATCGTCGACGAGCCGACGCGCGGTATCGACGTCGGCACCAAGGCCGAGGTGCACCGGCTGCTGTCGTCGCTGGCCGCCGAAGGGCTCGCGGTGCTGATGGTCTCCTCCGATCTGCCCGAGGTGCTGGGCATGGCCGACCGGGTCCTGGTGATGTACGAGGGCCGCCTGGTCGCGGAGATTCCGCGCGCCGAGGCCACCGAGGAGTCCGTCATGGCGGCCGCGACCGGCCGTACCGGCAAGGGAAGGGCTGCGGCATGACGGCCACCATCGAGAAACCCACGGCGCAGGCCGAGGCGGGCCGCTCCGCGCGCTCGCTGGTCGACACCGTCTTTCGCGCCCGCGAGATCAGCATCGCCGGGGCGCTGGTGCTGCTGGTGCTCTTCACCTGGATCGCCGAGCCCCGCTTCCTCAACGACCAGGGCGTCAAGGACCTGTTGCTCAACGCCGCGATCCTGGTGCTGCTCGCGGTGGGGCAGTCGGTGGTCGTGGTCACCCGGAACATCGACCTGTCGGTGGGCTCCGTGGTGGGGCTCTCCGCCTTCGCCTGCGGCAAGTTCGTGTCCGGTACGGACCACGGCCCGCTGCTGGTGGCCCTGCTCGGCATCGCGGTCGGTATGGCCTGCGGCCTGGTCAGCGGCGCGCTGGTCAGCTTCGGCAAGGTGCCCGCGCTGGTGGTGACGCTCGGGATGCTCTACATCATCCAGGGCATCGACTACTGGTGGGCCGAGGGCGAGCAGATCAACGCCGCCGATGTGCCGCAGTCCGTACTGGACCTGGGCAGCGGCAGTGTGCTGGGCATCCCGTATCTGCCGCTGATCTCCTTCGCCGTGCTGGCGGTGACCGCGTACTTCCTGCGCTCGTACCGCAGCGGCCGTGAGCTGTACGCCATCGGCTCCAGCCCGGAGGCCGCCCGGCTGGCCGGAGTGCCGATCCGCCGCCGGGTGCTGGGCGCGTACGTCTTCTCCGGCGCCGTCGCCGGTTTCGCGGGCTCGCTGTGGCTGGCCCGCTTCGGCACCGTCGTCGCGGACAACGCGCACGGCTGGGAGCTGACCGTGGTCAGCGCGGTCGTGGTCGGCGGTGTCGCCATCGTCGGCGGCGTCGGCACGGTGTGGGGCGCGGCGCTGGGCGCGCTGCTGCTCACCACCATCGGCAGCGCCCTGTCCGTGCTGAAGGTCGACTCCTTCTGGGAGGACGCCATCGCCGGCGCCCTGCTGCTGGCGGCGATCAGCGTGGACCGGATCGTCAATGTGCGCATGACCCGTGCGCTGAGGAAGAGGAGCGCCCGATGAGCCCGCTGCGCGGAGCGCTGCGCTGGGACACCGCGGTCGGCGTGCTGCTGGTGGCGGTCTTCGTCACGGGCCTGGGCACCACCGACGGCTTCGCGAGCCGCGACAACCTGGCCTTCGCCTTCAACGACATCGCCGAGGTGGCGCTGATGGCGCTGCCCATGACGCTGCTGGTGGTGGCGGGGCAGGTGGATCTGTCGGTGGCCTCGATGCTGGGGCTGAGCAGCGCCCTCACCGGGCAGCTGTGGGACTCCGGCTGGGCGTTCGAGACGATCGTGCCCGTGGTGCTGCTGGTCGGCGTGGCCGGCGGTCTGCTCAACGGCTGGCTGGTCACCAAGGTCGGGCTGCCCTCGCTCGCCGTCACCATCGGCACCCTCGCCCTCTACCGGGGGCTTGCCTCCGTGGTGCTCGGCTCCAACGCCATCACCGACTTCCCCGAGACCTACGCCAAGTGGGCGGTGGACACCACCACCATCCCCGGCACCTTCATCACCTATCCGATGGCGCTGTTCATCGTGCTGGCCGTCGTGGCCGCGGTGGTGCTCCACGCCACGGGCCTGGGCCGGTCGCTGTTCGCCATCGGCGCACAGGAGGACGCCGCGTACTTCGCCGGTATCCGCGTCAAGCGCATCAAGCTCCTCCTGTTCGTGGTCACCGGGCTGGTGTCCGCCTTCGCGGGCGTGGTGTTCACCCTCCGCTACGGCAGCGCCCGCGCCGACAACGGCAGTGGCTTCGAGATGCTGGTCATCGCCTCCGTCCTGCTCGGCGGCATCGACTTCGACGGCGGAAAGGGCACCCTCTTCGGCGCGGTCGCCGGAGTGCTGCTCATCGGCATCCTGAAGAACCTGCTGACCCTCAACGACGTCGCCAACGAGGTCCAGGTGATCGTCACCGGGCTGCTGCTGGTGGCCTCCGTCCTCACCCCCCGGCTGATCTCCACCGTCAGTGAATGGCGCCACCGCAGAGCCGCCGCTGCCACCCCCACCAGCTGACAGCTGACGCGTCGCCGTACCACGTCCCGCTTCCCCGAAAGGTCTCTCCATGTTCCTCCGCACGTCCTCCCGGCGCCGCGCCGCGGCCTCCGTCGCCGCGGCCTGTGCCCTGGCCGTCACCCTCGCGGGTTGCGGCGGCACCACCAAGAAGGACTCCTCCGACAACGGCGGCGACGTCAAGGCCACAGATGCGAAGGCCAACCCCGACGCCCCGCTGAAGAAGGGGCTCAAGCTCGCCTTCCTGCCCAAGCAGATCAACAACCCGTACGAGAAGATCGTCGACGACGCGGGCATCGAGGCGGCCGGGGAGTTCGGCGGCAAGGGCAAGGAGGTCGGCCCCTCCGACTCCAGTGCCTCCTCCCAGGTGTCGTACATCAACACCCTCATCCAGCAGCGGCAGGACGCCATCCTCATCGCCGCCAACGACCCCAACGCGGTGTGCGGCCCGCTCAAGCAGGCCATGAAGAAGGACATCAAGGTCGTCGCGTACGACTCCGACACGGCGAAGGAATGCCGCCAGCTGTTCATCAACCAGGCCAGCTCGGAGGAGATCGGCCGCAGCGAGGTCCAGCACATCGCCGAACAGCTCGACTACAAGGGCGAGATCGCCATTCTCTCGGCCACCCAGAACGCGACCAACCAGAACACCTGGATCGAGTTCATGAAGGACGAGCTGAAGAAGCCCAAGTACAAGAACATGAAGCTGGTCAAGACGGCCTACGGGGACGACGACGACCAGAAGTCCTTCCAGGAGACCCAGGGCCTGCTCAAGGCCTACCCGAACCTGAAGGGCATCATCTCGCCCACCACGGTCGGTATCGCCGCGGCCGCGCGCTACATCAGCGGATCCTCGTACAAGGGCAAGGTCGTCATCAACGGCCTCGGCACGCCCAACCAGATGCGCAAGTACGTCAAGGACGGCACGGTCGAGCAGTTCTCCCTGTGGGACCCGAAGAAGCTCGGCTACCTCGGCTCCTACGCGGCGGCGGCGCTGGCGTCCGGGCAGATCACCGGCGCTGAGGGGGAGAAGTTCAAGGCCGGCAAGCTCGGTGAGTACACGATCGGCAAGGACGGCGAGGTCATCCTCGGCCCGCCCACCGTCTTCAACAAGGACAACATCGACGACTTCGACTTCTGAGACGGCCCGGTATGCAGCGCGTCTGTTTTCTGCTGAAGGTCCGCCAGGACCGGCTCGAGGAATACCGCGAGCGCCACGCGGCCGTCTGGCCCGAGATGCTCGACGCCCTCTCCGCCACCGGCTGGCACAACTACTCGCTCTTCCTGCGCGAGGACGGCCTGCTGGTCGGCTATCTGGAGACGGAGGACTTCGCGGCGGCCCAGGCGGCCATGGCGGAGACGGACGTCAACGCCAGGTGGCAGGCGGAGATGGCGGAGTTCTTCGAGGCGCTGGACGGCGCGAAGCCGGATGAGGCGATGAAGCCGCTGACGGAGGTCTTCCACCTCGCGTAGCCGCGGAGCGTGGGGCGGGGCGGGGAAACATCCCGCTCCGCCCCCCGCGATCAAACCAGGACGTCAGAGACCAGCCAGAGAGATGAGAGAGCCGCCATGTCCGAACGTCTCCCCGCCGTCGCCCGCAAACCGAAGATCGGGCTGGTCGCGGGCGGACTCGGGGCGTACTGGCCCCAGTTCCCCGATCTGCTGCCGCAGCTGCGTCGCTCCGCGGCCCGGGTGACCGAGCGTATGCGGGAGTTCGACGCCGAGGTCGTCGATGTGGGCTTCATCTCCGACGCCCAGGAGGGCGCGGTGGCCGCCGAGAAGCTTCGCGCGGCGGACTGCGACCTGATCGTCGGCTTTCTCACCACCTATATGACCGCCACCATGCTGGTGCCCATCGCCCAGCGCAGCGGTGCCCCCGTGCTGCTGATCAACCTGCAGCCCACCGAGGCCATGGACCACACGTCGTTCGACACCGGCGCCTGGCTCGCCTACTGCGGCGCGTGTCCGCTGCCCGAGATGGCGAACGCCTTCGAACGGGTCGGTGTCCCCTTCCGCTCGGTGTCCGGATATCTGGAGGACCAGCGGGCCTGGGACCGTATCGGCCGCTGGATCCGGGCCGCCGGGGTGCGGTCCGTGCTGCGCCACGGCCGCCACGGGCTGATGGGACACCTCTATCCGGGGATGTACGACGTGTCCACGGACCTCACGATGGTCACCGGCAACCTCGGCGGCCATGTCGAGGTCCTGGAGTTCGACGATCTGCGGGTGCGGGTCCAGCAGGTCAAGGACGACGAGGTGGCGGCGAAGCTGGCCGAGACCCGCGAGGTGTTCGAGCTCGCCGACTCCGTCGTCGAGGAGGACCTGGCCTGGGCGGCGCGCGTATCCGTCGGCCTGGACCGGCTGGTGGCCGACTTCGACCTGGACTCGCTCGCGTACTACCACCGAGGCCTGGACGGGGAGATCCACGAGAAGCTGGGTGCGGGCATGATCCTCGGCTCGTCGCTGCTCACCGCCCGCGGTGTCCCGGCGGCCGGTGAGTACGAGCTGCGCACCTCGCTGGCCATGCTGATCTGCGACCGGTTCGGTGCGGGCGGCTCCTTCACCGAGCTGCAGGCGCTCAACTTCCGGGACGCGGTGGTCGAGATGGGCCACGACGGACCCGGCCACCTCGCCATCAGCGAGCGCAGGCCGCTGCTGCGCGGACTCGGTGTCTACCACGGCAAACGCGGCTGGGGGGTGTCCGTCGAGTTCGATGTGCGGCACGGCCCGGTCACCCTCGTCGGGCTCGGCCAGACCCGGGACGGCCGCTACAAGCTCGTCGCCTCCGAGGGCGAGGTGGTCGGCGGCCCGCTGCTGCAGATCGGCAACACCACCTCCCGGGTCGACTTCGGCTGCGACCCGGGGGAGTGGACCGACGCCTGGAGCGCGAGCGGGGTCGCCCACCACTGGGCGCTGGCCACCGGCCGGCTGCTGCCCGAGCTGCGCGCCCTCGCCGACCTCACCGGTCTGGACCTTGTGGAAGTCGCGGCTTGATGGCACAGCCGGTGGGCATCAAGGAGGTGGCCCGCCAGGCCGGGGTCTCCGTCGGCACGGTCTCCAACGTCATCAACCGTCCGGAGTCGGTGTCGGAGGAGACCCGGGCCCGGGTGCTCGCCACCATCGAGCGGCTGGGGTATGTGCGCAGCGAGTCGGCGCGGCAGTTGCGTGCGGGTCGTAGCCGGATTATTTCGCTGCTGGTGCTGGACATGGCGAATCCGTTCTTTGTGGATGTGGCCAGTGGTGCGGAGCGGGCGGCGCGTGAGGCGGG
>NZ_JBSFMM010000159.1:0-26442 GCF_053599555.1 Streptomyces sp. NPDC000941 | reverse complement strand
TGTTGTTATTAAAAATACACCAGCAGAACAGAACACCAAAGCCGGCGGCGGGTGGGCGTACGCCCCGGGGGGGGCCGACGGGCGGCCGCCTCAAAACCTGCGTTTCACGGCTCTCGTCCGTCACTCTCCCATGGTGGACTTCGAGAGCCCGCACCCCGCGGGCGTGCAGGAGGACCGGACCATGGCTTTCGCCGACTACCAGAACGAGATCTACTACGACGGGCTGCGCGGGGTGCTGCCAAACCTGCCCATGACCTCCGATGAACTGCAACCGCTGGCCGAGGCGGCGATGCCGCCCGCGGTGCGCTCGTACGTGGCCGGCGGGGCGGGCAATGAATACACCCAGCGGGCCAACGTCACGGCGTTCGAGCAGTGGGGCCTCATCCCCCGCATGATGGTCAGCCCCACCCAGCGCGACCTGTCCGTCGACCTGTTTGGGATGCGCCTGCCCACACCGCTGCTCATGGCGCCGGTCGGTGTGGTCGGGCTGTGCGCACAGGACGGTCACGGTGACCTCGCCACCGCCCGCGCCGCCGCCCGTACCGGCGTACCGATGATCGCCTCCACCTTGACCGTCGATCCGATGGAGCAAGTGGCCGCCGAGTTCGGGGACACGCCCGGCTTCTTCCAGCTCTACACCCCCTCCGACCGGGAGGTGGCCGAGAGCCTGGTCCACCGGGCCGAGGCCGCGGGCTTCAAGGCCATCGTGGTCACCCTCGACACCTGGGTCCCCGGCTGGCGGCCCCGTGACCTGGCGGCCGGCAACTTCCCCCAGCTCCGCGGCCACTGCCTGGCCAACTACACCAGCGACCCGGTGTTCCGCTCCCGGCTCGCCAAGGCTCCCGAAGACGACCCGGCTGCGACCGTGATGCACTGGGCGAAGATCTTCGGAAACCCCCTCACCTGGGACGATCTGCCCTGGCTGCGGTCGATCACCAACCTGCCGCTGATCCTCAAGGGCATCTGCCACCCCGACGACGTCCGCCGCGCCAAGGACGGCGGTGTGGACGGCGTCTACTGCTCCAACCACGGCGGACGCCAGGCGAACGGCGGTCTGCCCGCGCTCAACGCCCTGCCGGAAGTGGTCGAGGCCGCCGACGGGCTGCCCGTTCTGTTCGACTCCGGCGTCCGCACCGGGGCGGACGTCATCAAGGCCCTCGCTCTGGGCGCCACCGCGGTCGGCATCGGCCGTCCCTATCTCTACGGCCTGACTCTCGCCGGCACTGACGGTGTCGTCCACGTCCTGCGTTCCCTGCTGGCCGAGGCCGACCTGCTCATGGCCGTCGACGGCTACCCCACCCTCGCCGACCTCACCCCCGACGCGCTCCGCCGCCTCAGCCGCCTCATCTGACCACCGCGACGGGACCCACTCGCTGGGTCCCGCCCTGCTGTGCGTCGCCCGGATTGGTCAGGACACTCCCGTACCGGTGAACGCCGGCTGGAGGAAGCCGGTGCCGGTGGCCGGGTCGTACTTGTTCGGCCAGTTGATCAGCTCGGCCTTCTACTTCCCCTTGAACAAGCCTCAGGACGACACCCCGTAGCAGGCGGCAATCGCGGCGGCACGGTTGCGCAAGGAGGTACGCAACCACTGCGGGGCGAGGGCTTCCGCGTCCGTGGCGAGCTGCCATATCGCCCATTCGGCATGTCGCGAATCCTGGAAGGTCACCTCCAGCCGCAGCCGGCCGTCCGCGTCGGTCTCTTCGGCGAGGACGGCCAGCGCGGTGCCCACCAGGTCCGCGCGCCGCGCCGGGTTCATCCGTACCAGCACGGCGACTTGGTCGCCGCCGGTCCGAAACCGCGTGCTGCGTTCCTGCCAGGCCCGGTCCAGGTCGACCCGGTCCGGTCGCTGTGCGGGTTCGTCGAGCTCCTCGGCGGCCAGGATGCGCGACAGCCGGTAGGTACGGTCCGCGCCGGACCTCGTGGCCAGCAAGTAGCCCTGGCCGCGTACGGTGACCAGGCCGATCGGGTCCACGGTGCGCCACTTCGGGGTCTGGTCCACGGCCGCGTAGCGGATGCGCAGCTTGTGTCCGGCGAACACCGCGCGCCGGACCTCGGCCACTACGGTGTCGGGCACTTCCTCGGCGACCACGCGGCGCGAGAGGAGGTCGGTCTCCGGGTCGATGAGCAATCGCTGCGCCGCGCCGGCCGCGGTGTCCCGATAGCCGTCGGGCAGCGCGTCGACCACCTTGAGCATGGCCGAAGCGAGCGCCGAGCCGAGGCCGAATACCTGCGCGCCACGCCGTGATCCGGCGACCAGCAGGGCCAGCGCCTCGTCGTGGTTCAGTCCGGTGAGCTCGGTCTGGAAACCGGGCAGCAGCGCGAAACCGCCGCGCCTGCCGCGTTCGGCGTAGACCGGGACGCCGGCTGCGGACAGCGCCTCGATGTCCCGCAGCACGGTGCGGGTGGACACCTCCAGCTCGCGGGCCAGCGTGGCCGCGGACAGTCGACCGCGCTGGCGCAGCAGCAGCACCAGTGAGACCAATCGGTCGGCGCGCATCCGAAAACTCTATCGGAATACATGACACAGGATGTCGTGGTTTCGCTGCGAGGCTTTCAACACGGCGTCGGAAGTGGGCGGATACCGAGCCGACGGACGTACGTACGCGCCCAGTGAATCGAATGGAGCTGTTGTGGCCTTGGAACGAACCGCGGTCAACCCGGTGACGTGGTCGGTGGAGATGGGATTCAACCAGGGTGAGGTTGTCTCCGGGCACACCCGCACCCTGTACTGCTCCGGGCAGACCGCGATGAGCGGCGACGGCAAGCCCCAGCATGACGGTGACATGGCGGCGCAACTGGCGCTGAGCCTCGACAACCTGGAGGCCGTGCTCGGCGAGGCCGACATGACCCTCACGAACCTCGTCCGGCTCAACGTCTACACCACCGACGTGGATGTGCTTTTCCAGCACTACGGCGTGCTGGCGTCGCGGTTGGGCGCCGCCAGGGTGGCGCCGACCACCACGATGCTCGGGGTGACACGGCTGGCGATCCCCGGCCAGCTGGTCGAGCTGGAGGGGACCGCCGTCGCGTGATGCGGCCTCGCCGCCTCCGCTGCTCGTGCCGGTCGAACCGGCACGAGCAGCAGGCCGAGAGTGCGTCAGTCCTCGTCCGGTTCGGGCAGGGCTTGGGCGATCATGCGGGTGGCGAAGTCGCGGTCGTCGGTGAGGCGGTTGATGTGCTCCGCGAGCAGGAAGGCCGTCACTTCCAGGGGAGTCATCTCGTCCTTGGTCCAGTATCCGTACTGCTTGCGCCACAGGTTGGGGCTCAGGCCGGTGCCCGCGGCGATGAGCAGGCCGGCCATGGTGGGGATGGCCTCGGGGCTGACGCTCCTGGGCATCATGCGCATCGTGGCCACGAGGTTGGGCACCACGTACTCGATGACGTCCTTGTCGTGGTCCTCGTAGGCCAGCCTGAGCCACTTCATGAACATGAAGATGAGCGTGCACGTGCCGTCCAGCACGGCATTGGCTCCCCTGGGACCCAGGGACGCGGTGTACTGGTCGATCAACGCCCGCTGTTCGGGGTCGGTCTCGGTCGCGCCGTCATAGATGCCCTTGAGCCGGGAGTCGATCATCATGAGCGCTGCGCCCACATCGCCGGCGGGAGCATGCTTGGGGTCGCAGGGCGATGACACAGGATTCCTCCTCGGATGACTGCGGTGGGTAACGTGGTGCATGCGTACAGTAGATCGCCGATGTGGTCGAGGTCCGGCGAATCCCGATAAAGCGCAGTTAGGGGGCCCGGTTCATGCCTGTCCGGCGACGGTGGTCATCAAGGGATCGAGCGGATCCGCCCGCCCCGGAGCAGGCCTGGCCGGAAGATCACCAAGGACCGGGCCTACCGGCGGTTCCGCAAGCGCCGCGCCATCGCCGAGCGCACTTATCTCCGGTACAGCGGAACTGATCCACGTACCGGGCCGGAACCGCTGGTTCCCGGGCGGAACGCATGTGAGGATTACTCGCCGTCGGTTGTTCAAAATCCACAACCGGCCGCGCGAAACAGACCGTTGGGGAACAATGCGTACACATAAGGCCGCGGCCTGTCTGGCCATCACGGGAGCCCTGCTGGCAGGCTGCTCCGACGACGGCGACAAGGACGGCGCCGACGACAGCATGGTGACTGTCGAATTCAAGGTGACGGGGGATTCACCGGCGAGCGTATACATCCCCGGTATCAACTCGGACTTGTATACCGGCAAGAAGAACAGCAGCGGTGATACGGACCTGGATCTCGACGAGGTCAAGACGCCGTGGTCGAAGAAGTTGAAGGTGAAGCCGGGAAGGTCGCTGTCGCTGCAAACGGGTTCAGTGAACCCGAAGACGGAAATCGGCTGCCAGATATTCGTCGATGGCAAGCTCGTGGACGAGGACACGAAGAAGAACAAGCCCGGCAAAACCCTCACCGCCAGCTGTTCGAGCTCGACCTAGCTGCCGGGCGCCCGAGCCGTACGGTGGCCGTCGAGCGCTGGGAGCGGCTGGAGCGCTGGGCCGTGGCCCGGGTCCGGGTCCGGGTCCGGGTCCGGCTGAGGGGTGCGGCCACGTGGGTGCCCTTCACCGGCCCCGTGCGATTCCCGCCGTATCAGCCTCGGCGCTGACGGCAGCCCCAGCGTGATCCGGAAAGTCTCCGAAAACTTTTCAGTATCGTCCCCCTGGAATTCGGGATCTGAGTCGGAGACTTCGTCAATCGATCTCTGTCCGATGAGTCGATCACGGCAGTGAACTGGACTTATATCCTCTTGAGGGATCTCCTGGCCAGGACGGAGTTTCCGTAATTCTTGCGGAAGCCGTTGACACCCTACGGCCCCGGTCCAACACTGTCGCCATCGTCGGTCGCCAGCCTTCATGAGGAGGAGATCATGAACTCGGACAACACCCCCGCACGCCCGGTGAACCGAAGGGACTTCATCGGCCGCGCCGGCGCCTTGGCGCTGGCCACGACCGGGCTGATGCTGCCCGGCACCGCGTACGCCGACACGACCATCACCACGAACCAGACCGGCACCAACAACGGCTTCTACTACTCGTTCTGGACCGATGGCGGCGGGTCGGTCGCCATGACCCTGGCGTCCGGCGGCAGTTACCGGACCTCGTGGACCAACTGCTCCAATTTCGTCTGCGGTAAGGGCTGGAGCAACGGCGGACGCCGGAGTGTGAACTACTCCGGCAGCTTCAACCCGTCCGGCAATGGCTATTTAGCGCTCTATGGGTGGACATCAAACCCGCTCGTCGAGTACTACATCGTCGACAACTGGGGCACCTACCGGCCCACAGGCACGTACAAGGGCGCGGTCACCAGTGACGGCGGCACGTACGACATCTACATGACGACGCGCTACAACGCGCCCTCCGTCGAAGGCACTCGCACGTTCAATCAATACTGGAGCGTCCGGCAGTCGAAGAAAACGGGTGGCACCATCACCACGGGAAATCACTTCGACGCCTGGGCCCGTTCCGGAATGAATCTGGGCACCTTCAAGTACTACATGATCCTCGCGACCGAGGGATACCAGAGCAGCGGGAACTCGAATCTCACGGTGAGTGGCTGACCAGCTTCTTGCGGAGTTCATCGGCGGCCGTGTGGTCGATCTCGTCGGCGATCCTCAGGGCCTGCTGCCATACGGACCGGGCCAGGTCGGGTGCGTTGCGCGCGCCGTGGCTGTCGCCGAGGTGGAGGAGGATCTCGACCTCGCCGCACCGGTCGCCGAATCCACGCACGAGGTCGAGGGCCCGCTGGTAGCAGTTCACGGCGTCGGCGTAACCGCCCAGGTGGTGATGGGCGTAGCCGAGGCTGTCCCACGCCCCGGCCTCGGCGTGCCGGTTTCCGGACTCCTGGTTGAGCTCGACGGCCTCGGTGCAGTAGTCGAGCGAGTGCTCGTATTCGCCGAGCATGGCGTGCAGCCATCCGGCGTTGTTGAGCGACTTGGCCTGGCCGGTCCGGTGGTCCGCCTCCCGGTAGAGCGCGAGCGCCCGTTCGTTGTGGACGAGCGCTTCGCGCAGCCGGTCCTGCTCTACGAACACCCAGCTCAGGCCCCGGTACGCATGGGCCTGTCCCAGGCGCTCGCCCGCGCGGCCATAGAGGTCGAGCGCGCGCTGGTAGTGGGTGTGCCCGTGGTCGAGGCGCTTGATCTGGGTGTGGACCGCGCCCAGACCGCGGTGGGCGTCGGCCTGCCAGGTCAGCTCGCCGAGCCGCTGCGCGGCGAGCAGTGCGGTGTGTTGGGTGTCGGCCCAGTCGCGCCAGTGACCGCGGTAGTCGAAGAACGGCTCGAGGGCCTGGGCCAGCATCCATACGTGGGAGTCGAAGCCGGAGGCGCGGGCGAGGTCCACGGCGCCGAGCAGGAACGGATGCTCGGCGGTGAACCACCTGAGGGCGTCCTCCTCGTCCGCGAACGCCTCCGGTATGACGCCTGGTCGGGGGTCGGGCCGGGGGATCCGGTCCCCGTGCGGGTCCAGCAGCTCGGCCGCGGCACAGGCGCTGTGGAGGCAGAAGTCCAGCAGTCGGTGGCGGGCGGACTGGCGGTCGTCGGTCACCAGGGTCTCGGCCTGTTCGGCGGCGTAGAGGCGGACCAGGTCATGCATCCGGTGGCGGTGCGGGGTGTGCTGCTGGAGCAGGTGCGCGGCCTGAAGGGTGCGCAGATGGTCACGGACCCGGGGCGCGGGGAGGCCGGTGAGGCTCGCGACGGCGGGGACGCCGATGTCCGGGCCGGGTGCGAGGCCGAGGAGGCTCAGCGTCTTTGCCGCGTCGGCCGCGAGGGCCCGGTACGAGGAGGAGAACACCGCCCGCAGATCCGCGGCGACGTCGCCGGTGTCCAGGGCGTCGAGCCTGGTGGCGGCCTCCTCGACCTCCTCGGCGAGAGCCGAGAGGGGGAGGTCCGGATGGGCGGCGGCGCGGGCGGAGAGGATGCTGACCGCGAGCGGAAGGCCCCCGCAGTGGTCCAGGAGCGTGTGGACGGCCGCGGGTTCGTCGGCCACGCGGTGGTCTCCGAGGTGCCGGGTGAGCAGGGTGCGGGCCTCGGTTTCGGAGAGTACGTCGAGGCCGAGGGCCCGGATTCCGTGGGTGGCGGCGAGCCCGGTGAGGCGGTGGCGGCTGGTGATCAGCGCCGTACAGGTGGGGCTGCCGGGCAGCAGGGGCCGGACCTGGTCGCTGTCACGGGCGTTGTCGAGCAGCACGAGCAGGCGTTTGCCCGCCACCAGGCTCCGGTACAGCCCGGCCTGCCCCTCCACATCCGAGGGGATGGCCGCGGGGTCGGCGCCGAGGGCGTCGAGGAGGCCGCGGATGGCCGCCGCCACCGGGACGGGTTCGGCGGAGGGGTCGAAGCCGCGCAGATTGACGTAGAGCTGTCCGTCCGGGAAGTCCCGCAGATGGCGGTGGGCCCAGTGCAGGGCCAGCCAGGTCTTGCCGATGCCGCCGGGACCGGTGATCGCCACGATCGCCATGGGGTCTTCGGCCCCGGCCCGGCCGTCCAGGAGGCGGGCCAGCCGGTCCAGTTCATGGGTGCGGCCGGTGAATCTGGGGGGTGGGGCCGGCAGATGCGCGGGGACCGGGTGGCGGGCCGCCTGCGGAGTGGGCGCAAGGGTGAGCGCAGAGGTGAGGGCCGGGGCGAGCGCCGGGTCCGCGGTGAGGATCTGCTGGCGCAGCTGTCCGAGCCGGGGCCCCGGGTCGACGCCCAGTTCCTCGGCCAGCCGGTTCCGGAAGGCGTCGTAGCGGGTCAGCGCCTCCGCGACGCGCCCGCCGCGGTACAGCGCCAGCATGATGTGGCCGGTCAGCCGCTCGTTGAGCGGCTGCTCCTCGACGAGGGTGAGCAGTTCGGCCAGCAACTCTCCATGGCGGCCGAGCAGGAGCAGGGTGTCGTAGCGGTCCAGCAGGGCGGCCAGCCGCTCCTGCCGTAATCCCTCCCGTACGGAGCCGAACCACGGAGTGTCACAGGACGCGCCGAAGTCCCCCCGCCACTGCTCCAGCGCCTGATCGAACAGCGGCGCGGCCACCGACGCCTCGTCGGCGGCCCGGGCCCGCTCGACCAGGGCGCGGAAGCGGTGCAGGTCCACGGAGTCCGGGTCGACCAGCAGCGCATAACCGCCCGGGCGCCGAGCGATCCGGCACTCGTCCTCGGCCACCGCCAGCACAGCCCGCAAACGGGACAGATAGCTGTACAGCGTCCCCTTGGCGCGCTGCGGGGTGTCCTCGCCCCAGATCCGGTCGACGAGTTGATCGGCCGACACCGTGCGCCGGGCCTCCGCCAACAGCGCCGCCAGAACCGAGCGCTGCTGCGCATGGCCCAGATCCAGCGCTGCTCCGTCGACATACGCCCCGACATCGCCGAGCACACGGAACTCAATCGGCATATCCACACCCCCGTTGCCAGAGGTCCACTTTCGCAAGACGTGCCCCAACCAGCCAGTTGAAGTTTCAGCCAAGGTTCCACCAAGGTGAGTACTTGCGTGGCTGGAGCTGAGTACCCGGGCGGATGAGGTCCGGCCGTCCTGACGGAAGAGTGAAGATCACGGAAGGGCCGCTCACTCTCTCCCGGATCAGTGTTCGAACCACTTAGAGGTATTTCATGCGCAAGATCGGAACGACTGCCGCGGTGCTCGTCATGGCAGGCGCCTGTCTGGCCGGTACGGCCGGAATCGCCGGTGCCACGACCGGTCCGGCGGACCGGGCCGTATCGGCCGCGGCCTGCTCGGCCTCCTGGAACAGCAACACCAAGTCGGCCGAGGACAGCACCGCCAAGTCGTTGCGGAACATCACGACGGGCAAGCACACGTGCTACGACCGCATGGTCTTCGACATCAAGGGGGCGACGAGCAAGATCGGCTACCACGTCGGGTACGTGACGAAGTTCCGCCAGAGCGGCACCGGTGACCAGATCAGGGTCAACGGCGGCGCCATCCTGGAGATCGTCGTCAACTCGCCGAGCTACAACCCGTCGAACCCGGCCCAGAAGACGTATGCCGGCAAGCCCGGAAAGTCCCTGCCCGGTGTGAACATCACCGGCTACAAGACCTTCCGGGACACCAAGTTCGGGGCGAGCATCGAGGGGCAGACCCAGGTCGGTCTTGGCCTCCGCGCCAAGCTGCCGTTCCGGGTGCAGCAGTCCGGCGACAAGCTGATCGTGGACGTCGCCCACGCCAAGTAAGTCACGGCGGCGCCGAAGCGCGGCGCACCGAAGCGCGGCGGCGCTTCGGTGCGCCGCAAAATCGCTCGCGTTCGGCGCGGCGCGAAGGAGAGCATGCGCGTATGCATTACTCCGGCCCGCCGCCTCGCGATGTGCGCGTGCCCGCACCGATCGCCGCCCTTGCCGGCGACCGGCCGGTGCTGCCCGTATGGCTGAACGAGTTGGGGGGCCTGACCTTCCAACTCGGCAGCGGGGACGACCGGCTGTTCGCCAAGTGGGATCCGAAGGGCTCGGCAGCGGATCTGGAGGTTGAGGCCACTCGCCTGCGCTGGGCCGGTCGCTATACGCCCGTTCCTCAGGTTCTGGATCTTGGAGCCGATGAGGACGGGACCTGGATGATCACCAAGGGGCTGCCCGGCGAGAGCGCCGTCAGCCCCCGGTGGAAGGCATCCCCCAATGTCCGGACGGCCGTACGGGCGCTGGGGACCGCGCTACGGGCGCTGCATGAGCGGCTGCCCGTGGACGACTGCCCGTTCAGCTGGTCCGTCGACCACCGGCTGGACGTGGCCCGGCGCGCGGGCGCCGAGGTGCCCGCGGAGCTGCCCGCGCCGCCGCCGATCGACCGCCTGGTCGTATGCCACGGGGACCCCTGCGCCCCCAACACGCTCCTGAACTCGGACGGCACATGGTCCGGCCATGTGGACATGGGCGCCCTCGGCCTCGCCGACCGGTGGGCGGACCTGGCCGTGGCCACGTGGAGCACCGAGTGGAACTACGGGCCGGGCTGGGATGACACGCTCCTTGACGGCTACGGCATCAGCCCCGACCCCGAGCGCATCGACTTCTACCGACGGCTGTGGGCCGCGACCTGAACCTCCCTTCCTCAGCGGTTACGCCTCTCCCCCAGCTCCGACGATCAGACAGGTGGTCGTGGCGTGGGCGATCAGCTTTCCCTGTTCGTCCAGCACCTTGCCTTCGGCCGTCGCCGTCCGGCGGCCGGCGTGGATGACGGTGCCTTCGGCGGTGAGGGTCTGGCCTTCGGTGCGGGCGGCGCGGATGTAGTTCACCTTCAGCTCCAGCGTGGTGAAGCCGACGCCCGCGGGGAGGGTGGTGTGGACGGCGCAGCCCATGGCCGAGTCGAGGAGGGTGGCGGCGATGCCGCCGTGGACGGTGCCGAGGGGGTTGGCGAAGTCGGGGCGGGTGTCGAGGGAGACGACGATGCGTCCGTGGTCGACCTCGTCGAAGCGCATGCCGAGCAGGCGGCCGATGGAGGGGATGTCGGCGGGGCGCTCGGACTGTATCCAGCGCATGAGGTCGAGGCCGGAGAGGGCGGCCAGGTCTGTGGTCGACATGGGGCGGGGTTTCCTTGCGGGGTGCGTCGGCGTCAGCCGAGGGGGATGTCCTTGTCTCGCAGGGCGGCCAGGACGGGGGCGTACATCCGGGTCTTGATGGTGCCGAGGGTGTCTCCGGCCTTGCCCACCTGCGCCGCGGCGAACTCGATGGCGGTCGACCGGACGGCGGCCTCGGCCGCCGCGCGGTCGACGATGCCCGCGGTGAGCGCGTCGTGGCCGCCGTAGCGGCGGGCGGTGACCATGGCCTCATGGGCGGTCCGCGGGGTGAGCCGGCCCTGGATGAGGGCGGACATGCCCGGGGTGAAGGGGATGTTGATGTCCGCCTCGGGCAGACACCAGTAGCCGCGGTCGGCGCGCATCACGCGGACGTCATGGGCCAGCGAGAACATCGCGCCCGCCGCGAAGGTGTGCCCCTGCAGCGCGGCCACGGTCACCAGTGGCAGGGACAGCGTCCGGGCCAGGAGGTCGTGTACGGAGACGACGTAGTCGTGGTGCTGGTCGGCGTGGGCGAGCAGCCAGTCCAGGTCCAGGCCGTTGGAGTAGAACTTGCCCGTGGCGGCCGTCACCAGGGCGCGGGGCCCCTCCGCCGCCCGGACCTCGTCCAGCGCGGCTTTGACGGAGGCGAGCCAGTCGGGGTGGAAGCGGTTCTCACCGTCCCCGAGGTCGAGTACGAAGACGTTGTCTTGGCGGTCCAGCGTGGGCATGGCTACTCCTTCACACAGGGATGCCGGGCGGGTCCGGTGCGCAGGGCGTGGCCCAGCAGGTCGTGGATCTCGGCGGCGGCCGCCTCGAGCGGGGCGGTGCTCCGCTCGGCCCGGCACATGATCACGGCGCCTTCCACCGCCGCGATGATGAACGCGGCCAGCCGCCTCCCCCGCGCTTCGGGCAGACCGTGCCGGACGAGCAGCGCGGCCAGCGCCTCCTGCCAGCGGGCGAAGACCGCGGCGGCGGAGCGGGCGAGTTGCGGGGCGTCGTCGTTGGTCTCCACGGCCACCGCCACGATGGGGCAGCCGGCCCGGAAGCCGCTCTCGACGAGCCGGTCATGCCACAGCGCGAAGAACGAGTCGACCGCCGCGAGCGGGTCATCGGCCTCAGCGGCGGTCTCGATCAGACCGGCGATGAAGTCACCGGCGAGCGTCACCGCCTCGTCGATCAGCTGCGCCCGCCCACCGGGAAAGTGGTGGTAGACCGAGCCGCGCGGGGCTCCGCTGTGTACGAGGACCCGATCTATGCTCGTGGCGCCGGCGCCGTACTCACGCAGCAGTTCCGCCGCGCTCAGAACCATCCGGTCACGGCTGTCGCTCCTGCGCCGGCTCACGCCACCGGCCGGGCCGCTCCCAGCGTTGTCACCGTCCCGCCGCATGCAGGTGCCTTCCCGCAGGTCTCACTACCTGGCGGTAACTTATGCTGTATGGCATAGAACATGCAAGGACTGTTCCAGGCGTCAGGCGTCTTTCCGAGCGGCGGGGAATATCAGCCGGGCCGAGAGAAGGGCCAGCCCCAGGCCGCCCCAACCGGAAATCGGGGCGCCACGGCTCCGTCAACACGCGGGCGGGCGGGGCGAGTTCCGCGGGGTTCGCAGGGCTACGCGGCGGACGCCGCCTCCCGTATCACCTTCGCGGTGGACGCCGGGTCGTAGCCCTCGGGGAGGCCGGGGACCAGGATGATGTCGCCCTCGATGTGGCGCGAGCGCAGCGGGGCGATCTCCTGGTACGCGGGCGAGTCCCACCACGCCCGCGCCTCGGCGATCCCCGGGAAGCCGATCACCACGACATGCCCGGGCCAGCCGCCCTCCTTCACCTCGTGCTGGGTGCCGTGGACGAGAAAGCGGCCGCCGTACGGCTCGAAGGTGGCGGTGATGCGCTCGATGTACTCGGCGATCTCCGGGTGCGGGTCGGCCTCCCGCAGATGGCCTATGACGTAGGCAGACATGGGTGGCGTCCTTCCGGTCGATGGCGCCGTGGGGCTCCGTATGCCGACGATCGTGGCGTACGGGGCCGTCGGGGTCGATGACCTGGCAGGTAATCGCCCGGGGCATGGCTGAGGGCCGGGTCATGGCTTCCGGGCGTAGCGCCCCGGGGTGACGCCCACGAAGCGTTTGAAGTGCCTGGTCAGATGCGACTGGTCGTAGAAGCCGACCGCGGTCGCCACCTCCGCGGGCGGCCGGCCGTCGAGGAGCAGCCGCCGGGCGTGGTCGACCCGCCGGGCCATCAGGTACTGGTGCGGGGCGATACCGAACGCCGCGCTGAACGCCCGGACCAGGTGGGTGGGGTGGGCGTGCACCAGCTTGGCGGCATCGTCCAGGGTCACGCCCTGCGACAGCCGCTCGTCGAGGAGTTCCCGCAGGCTGTGCGCCACGCCGAGGTCCGTATTGGGTGGCGGGGCGGCGGCGGGCCGGGGCCGCAGGTGTCCGCGCAGCCGCTCGCCGATCAGGGCGAGGCGGCTCTCCGCTTCCAGTTCGTCGCCGCGCTGGGCCAAGGCCGCGTGCAGCTGTCCGATGCGGCGGCGCAGGAGGGGATCGACCATGTCGGGGTGGTCCACCGCCGGGCCGATGAGCCCTTCGTCCAGCTGGGACAGGTCCAGATAGACCACCCGCTTGCGGAAGCCCTGCGGGCTGGCGGGTGAGCCGTTGTGCGGCACCTGCGGAGGGAGCAGGGACACCGTGTCGTGCGGGGTGCCGCATTCGCGGCGGTTCAGGTCGTAGCGGACCGCGCCGTTGTCGACGATCAGCAGGGTCCATACGTCGTGGACGTGCATCGGGTACGCGTGCTCGGTGAAGTGGGCGTGGAAGACCTCGACGACGCCCGGGACCTGCGGGCGCCATGCGGATACGTCTTGCGGGGGCACCATGCAAGAAACGTACAAGACGGTACGGCGGGGCGGTCGGCAGCCTCGAAACATGACAAGCACGACGAGCACGACGAGCGACACGAGCATGACGACCGAGACCACCCCCGTACGTTTCGATACGAAGATCGCCGTGGTGCTGCGGGACGATCTGCAGCCCTGGCAGCGGCTGAACGTGACCGCGTTCCTGGTCAGTGGCCTGGGCTCGGAGCTGCCCGAGGTGATCGGCGAACCGTACGCCGACGCCGACGGCACCCCGTATCTGCCGATGTTCCGCCAGCCCGTCCTGGTCTTCGAGGGGACGAAGGAGACACTGACCGCGGCGCACGCCCGCGCCCTGTCCCGCGCGCTCCCCCGGGCGGTGTTCACCTCCGACCTCTTCACCACCGGCAACGACCGGGACAACCGCGCGGCGGTACGGGCCGTACCGAAGGACCAGCTGGACCTGGTGGGGCTCGCCGTGTACGGGCCGCGGAACGCGGTCGACAAGATCATCAAAGGCGCTCGGATGCACCCCTGAGGGGGCGAGTCCTGCGTACCGTGACGCGGGTGGGAAATGTGTTTGGGGGCGGAGCCGCAGATCGGCTGGAGCCGGGAAGCGGCGGCGACAGCCTCTCCTTGTCCAACGGCGGTACGGACGTCTTCCTCGACGTCCTGACGCTCTCCGTCTCCGATCTCGCGCACGACGCCTGGGACTACCGCTTCGCCGCCCTCCTGACCTTGCAGGACCAGAACGTCATGGGGCGCGGGGCCGTCGGGTTCGACCTGGGGGAGATCGACTGGGGGGCTACGCCCGCCGAGCAGGCCCGGTCGAAGGATTTCGTGGTGCGCGTCGTCGGCCTCGCCCTGCGCCGCCACCGCTGGGACGAGTTGGGGTACGAGCCACCGTTCGCGGAGGGGTATCTGCGGAGGTTCCGGGCCATGGTCGAGGCGTTCGACCCTGCCGACGCCGTACACCGTGATGGCGGCGGCTTCCCCGGGCCCGGCGAGGCCGCGGTCGCCTCGTGCGTACCGCATCGCGTGCTGAGCGCCCTGCCGTACTGGGACGGCTGCCGCTTCTGTCAGTCAGCGGCGGGGCAGGAGCCATGGGCGGGTGACCCCGGACCGGGAGACGTGGGCTAACGTCACGCTCGTGCTCGACTTGTGCCGATTCTGCGGTGGCCCCGGTGTGGTCGGCCACTCGCGGCATACCCGCACGCCTAATCTGGTGCGGCGCACGCATTCGGGTGACGAGCGAGACAGTAGGGCGGGGAAAGAGGATGGGCCATGTCCCTGAACACCGGGGATCCTGACTTCATAGGCGGCTACACCCTGGTCGACCGGCTCGGCGCGGGCGGCATGGGCGTGGTGTATCTCGGACACTCGGCCTCGGGGCGGCATGTCGCGGTCAAGCTCGTGCACCAGCAGTACGCGCAGGACGAGGAGTTCCGGACGCGCTTCCGGCAGGAGGTCGCGGCGGCGCGCAAGGTGAGCGGGGCGTTCACCGCTCCCGTGGTGGACGCCGATCCGGATGCCGAACGGCCCTGGATGGCCACGCTGTACGTGCCCGGGCCCACCCTGAGCGAGGTCGTACGCAAACAAGGCCCGCTGAACGGGCGGAGCCTGCGGACGCTGGGGCTGGGGCTCGTCGAGGCGCTGCGCGATATCCACCAGGCCGGGGTGGTGCACCGGGATCTGAAACCCTCCAACATCCTGATGGCCGCCGACGGGCCGCGCGTCATCGACTTCGGCATCTCGCGCGCCGCCGACAACCAGACGCTCACCGTCACCGTCGGGAGGGTGCTGGGCACCCCGCCCTTCATGTCGCCCGAGCAACTGCGCAGTCCCCGCGGGGTCACCGCGGCCTCGGACGTGTTCTCGCTGGGGTCGCTGCTGGTGTTCGCGGCCACGGGCGCCGCGCCGTTCGAGTCCGACAGCCCGTATGTGTCGGGCTACCAGGTGATGTACGAGCAGCCGACGCTGGCCGGGGTCCCGGGGCCGCTCGTGGCGATCGCCGAACGCTGCCTGGCCAAGGAGCCGACCGACCGGCCCGATCTGGCCGAACTGCACCGCATGCTGGACGCGCTGCCCGACTTCGCTGCCGCAGCCGCCCCCTCGACCACCGAAAGGCCGAACGCCCAAGGGCCGGTCCCCACCCACCTGGGGGCCGGCGCCCCCGAAGCCCTGCCGCCCCAGCCCCCCGGCGAGCCCGCCGCCGGGCGGCGGCGCCGCGGGCGGCTGATCCTCACCGCCGTCGGCGCGGCCCTGGCCCTCGCCGGGCTGACCGTCGCGGCGGTGATGTTCGCGACGGACTCGCCCTCGCCGGACACGACGCAGCCCACGGCGTCCGCGGCGCTGCCCAAGGGCTGGCACCCCTGGCGCACGTCGCTGAGCGTCCCCACGTCCGGCCCCCAGATGGGCTACCAGAAGTCCGGATGTGTGTCCGACGCCACCACCCTGTACTGCGGCGGAACGGGCTTCACCGTCGCCGCGGTGGACGCCGCCACCGGTCGCATCCGGTGGCGGTGGGGCGACACCCCGCAGCAGGCGCGGCCGATCGGGGTGCGCGACGGGGTCGTCTACGCCTACCGGGAGACGGAGGGGCCGGGCCGGTACGTGGTGGCGCTGGACGCCACCACCAAGGAACCGCGGTGGGAGCAGCGGATGAGCGGGTCCGGATCGGCGGTCCTGTTTCCCGGCGGGGTGCTGACGCTGGCGGACGGGGAAGGGGAGTTCATCGCGTACGGGACGTCGGGTCGGCTGCTGTGGCGGTCGCCGGCGCTCGCGGGGAAGTTCTGCAATCCGACGGTGCTGGGCGGCGTCCCCTACGCCCTGTGCTCATCCACCGACGAGTCCGGCCTGGCCGAGGAGGGCCCGTACACCCTGCTGCGCCTCGACCCCGCGGACGGCACCCCGCGCGAACTCGCCACCCTCCCCAAGAAGTCGCTGCTCCTCGGCGCCTTCCACGACCAGCCCGTGTTCCTCGTGCCGCAGACCGCGAAAGACGTGTACGACGAGGGGTACGTGCGGCCGTACAACGCCCTGATCCGAGTGGACCCGCGCACCGGTGAGACCGAGCGGACCGCGCTGTCCCACACCATGTACGGCTCGGCCACCGTGCTGAACGGCGTCGCCTACTTCGTCCAGGACAACGGGATGGTCAGCGCCGTGTCCCCGGACACCGGCCGGAGGCTGTGGCGGAGGTCGACGGACATCGAGAGCCTGTCCGCGCCGGTGGCGTCCAAGAAGTACGGACAGCTGTACTTCTCCAACCGCTTCGGCCGGTTGCTGGCGCTGAACACCAGGACCGGGGCGGAGGCGTGGCGCATCACCGCGCTGAACAACGTGGGGGTCGGAGGGGTGGCCGTCCCGCCGAGCGTGATGCTCGTCAAGGACGAGATCGTGGCCACGGCCGGATACACGGCGTTCTCCGTGCGCGCGGACCGGCCCTCGGCCCGGCCGCCGGACCAGTCGTCGGCTCAGCCCTCGGCCCGGTCGTCCGCGTCCGGGCAGGTCACGTCCCCTGGTGCCACAGGCTGAAGGCGAGGCCGAGACCGGCCAGGGCGATGACGATCCGCAGGGGTGTCTCGGGCAGCCGCCGTACGATCATGGGCCCCACCCAGCTGCCGAAGAGGGCCCCGACGCCGAGCGCCACGGCGGCGCCCCAGTGCACGGGTGCGATGAAGGCGTAGGCGACCGCGGCGGTGATGTTCGCCGCGCCGGTGGCGATGTTCTTGACGGCGTTGGTGACCGGAAGCGGCTCGCCGGCGGCGGCGGAGAGCGAGAGCACCGCCAGCATCAGCACGCCTGAGGCCGCGCCGAAATAGCCGCCGTACAGGCCGACCAGCAGGATCGCGCAGGCCATGGGGAGCGTGGGACGGGCGGTTCGGCCGACCGGGCGCGACTTCGACTCCACCAGGCGGCGCAGCGGGTCACGGACGAGGATCAGCACCGAGCCGAGCGCGATCAGCCATGGCACGACCGCCTCGAAGGCCGACGACGGGGTGGAGAGCAGCAGCGCGGCCCCGACCGCGCCGCCGAGTGCGGCGAGGACGCCAAGACGCAGCAGGCGGTCGCGCTGGCCGCGCAGCTCGGCCCGGGACCCGGCCGCGGTGCCCACCGTGTTGGAGAACAGCGCCACCGTGTTGGTCACATTGGCGGCCACGGGCGGCAGACCGGCCGCGAGCAGGGCCGGATAGCTGAACAGCGAGGCCAGTCCGGCGATCGAGCCGGCGAGCCCCGAGGCCACGCCGGCCGACACCAGCAGTGCCGAGGACCCGATGCTCATCCGTCCCCACTCCTGCCCGCGCCTGCGCCCGTGTCCGTGTCCGCCGTCGGCTCATCCTCCAGACTTGCTGTCTCGTATGCAAGACGGTGTCCACATACTTAGACGACAGACATGCTCAGACATGCTCAGACAGCAGGGGGCACCTCCCAGCGGTAGCTGGGGGAAGGCTCGGGGCCCACGAGCTCGTCCAGGACATCCGTCATGGTGACGAAGCCGAGCACCGCACCGCCGTCGTCACCGGTCACCGCCGCCAGATGGGTGCCCGCGCCGCGCATCGCGGTGAGGGTGTCGTCCAGCGGGGTGTCGGCCCGTACGCGGGTGACGGTGTGCAGGGCGGTGCGCGGGAAGGGCTTGTCCCGGTTGGCCGCCCCGAGGGTGTCCTTGATGTGCAGATAGCCGAGCACCGCCCCGGCCGGGCCGATCACCGGCAGCCGGGAGTAGCCGGAGGCGGCCGCCGCGCGCTCCAGCTGGTCGGGGGTGACCTCGGGGCCGACGGTGACCATCTCGTCCAGCGGCACCAGGATGTCGCCGACCCGCCGGGTGCCCAGCTCCAGGGCGTCGCGCAGCCGCTCGCTGCCGGAGGGGTCCAGCAGCCCCGCGGCGCTGGAGTCCCGGACCAACCGGATGAGCTCGTCGTCGGTGAAGACCGACTCGACCTCGTCCTTGGGCTCGACCTTCAGCAGCCGCAGCAGCGTGTTGGCGAAGGCGTTGATGCCGAAGACGACGGGGCGCAGCGCGCGGGTGACGGCCACCAGGGGCGGGCCGAGCAGCAGCGCGGTGCGCTCGGGGGCGGCGAGGGCGATGTTCTTGGGGACCATCTCGCCGATGAGCATGTGCGCATACGTGGCGGCGGTGAGGGCCAGCACGAAGGCGATCGGGTGCACCAGGCCGTCCGGGACGTGCACCGCGTCGAAGCCGGGCTCCAGCAGATGCGCGATGGCCGGTTCGGCGACCGCGCCCAGGACCAGCGAGGAGATGGTGATGCCCAGCTGGGCGGTGGCCAGCAGGGCGGACAGGTGCTCCAGCGCCCACAGCACGGTGCGGGCCCGCCGCGAACCCGCCTGGGCGGCGGGTTCGATCTGGCTGCGGCGCACCGAGATCAGGGCGAACTCGGCGCCGACGAAGAAGGCGTTGGTGAGCAGGGTGAGGGCGCCGATGGCCAGCTGTAGAACGGTCATCGGGCGTCTTCCTTCTCGTTCGCGCGCTCGGCGGCGGGCCCGGTGGCGGGCTCCGTCGCGGACTCGGCGGCGAGTCCGGCTGCGGGCTCGGTGGCGGGGCGCGCCGGGGCGGTGATGGTGACGCGGTCGGCGCGGTGGTGGTCGACGTCGAGGACGGTCAGGTCCCAGCCGTCGAGATGGACGGTGTCGCCCTCCTCGGGGATGCGCCCCAGGCGGGTGGCGAGCAGCCCGGCCAGGGTCTCGTACGGGCCGTCGGGCGCGGCGAGGCCGATCCCGGCGAGCTGGTCGAGGCGGACGCCGCCATCGGCCTCCCAGACGGCGCGGCCGTCGTCGGTGGGCGGCGCGGGCAGCAGGTCGGGGGGATCGAGGGGGTCGTGTTCGTCACGTACCTCGCCAATGACCTCCTCGACCACGTCCTCGACGGTGGCGACCCCGGCCGTGCCGCCGTACTCGTCGATGACCACGGCCATGACGCGCTCGGCGCGCAGCCGCTGCAGCAGGGTGGCGACGGGGAGGGTGTCGGGCACCAGCAGCGGCGGGGTGATCAGGTCGGTGACGGGGGTGGCCGCGCGCTTGGCGGCGTCCAGGGCGAGGACGTCGCGGATGTGGACGGTGCCGATGACCTCGTCCAGGCTGTCGCGGTAGACGGGGAAGCGGGACAGACCGGTGGCGAAGGTGAGATTGGCGGCGTCGACGGCGGTGGCGTGGGACTCCAGCGCCTGGACGTCCACGCGCGGGGTCATCACGTTCTCGGCGGTCAGCTCGCCCAGGTGGAGGGTGCGCACGAACAGCTCGGCCGAGTCCGGCTCGATGGCGCCCTGCGCGGCCGAGTGGCGGGCGAGGGCCACCAGCTCCTCGGGCGTACGGGCGCCGGCCAGCTCCTCTGCGGGCTCCAGGCCGAGGCGGCGTACGAATCGGTTGGCGGTGTTGTTGAGGTGGCGGATGAACGGCGAGAAGGCGGCGGTGAAGCCGCGCTGCGGGCCCGCGACCACCTTGGCCACGGCCAGCGGGCGGGAGATCGCCCAGTTCTTGGGCACCAGCTCGCCGACCACCATCAGCACCACGGTGGACAGGGCCACGCCCAGCACCGTGGCCACCGAGGAGGCGGCCGCGCCCAGGCCAATGGCCCGCAGCGGACCGCGCAACAGCGCGGCCAGGGAGGGCTCGGCGAGCATGCCGATCACCAGGGAGGTGACCGTGATGCCCAGCTGGGCGCCGGACAGCTGGAAGGTCAGCCGGCGGACGGCCGCCAGCGCGCCCTCGGCGCC
The DNA here is from genome assembly GCF_053599555.1 of Streptomyces sp. NPDC000941. Taxonomy (NCBI): domain Bacteria; kingdom Bacillati; phylum Actinomycetota; class Actinomycetes; order Kitasatosporales; family Streptomycetaceae; genus Streptomyces; species Streptomyces sp. NPDC000941. The sequence continues at coordinate 6,418 of NZ_JBSFMM010000159.1, read as the reverse complement.
GCGCTCGCCCGCCTCGACCGCGCGCTCCAGCTCACCGCGCTCGATCGTGGTGAGCGAGAACTCGGCGGCCACGAAGACCGCGCAGGCCAGGGTGAGCAGCAGCGCCAGCAGGAGCAGAAGGACCTCGGTCACCGTGCCACCCTCCGCTCATCGCTCGACTGCCGACGGGGGATGGCACGGCCGGTACTGGGAGGTTCACCCATGGCGGGTCTACCGCTCCTTTTCATCGCTCGGGTTCATCTTCATAACTCAGGTTCATCGCTCATTCAACGTAAAGAGATGGTAAAGCATTCCGGTCCGGGACTACGGTGGCCGTACGCAGACTCATCGCGACCGCACCCTGCTAGGTTTTACACCACTGTAGAAACAACACACATACGGAGTTCTCATGGCCCTGTGGGATCGCATCAAGGATTCCGCCCAGACGATGCAGACCCAGCTCGTCGCGAAGAAGAACGACCTGAAGAGCGGTGCGTTCCGCGACGCGAGCATGGCGATGTGCGCCCTGGTCGCGGCGGCGGACGGCAGCGTCGACCCGTCCGAGCGGCAGCGCGTCGCCCAGCTCATCGCCACCAACGAGGTGCTGCAGAACTTCGCCGCTGACGACCTGCAGCGCCGCTTCAACGACTACCTCAACAAGATCACCGCCGACTTCCAGTTCGGCAAGGTCAGCCTGTTGCAGGAGGTCGCCAAGGCGAAGAAGAAGCCCGCCGAGGCGCGGGCCGTCATCCAGATCGGCATCGTCATCGGCGGCGCCGACGGCAACTTCGACAAGACCGAGCAGGGCGTCGTACGCGAGGCCTGCTTCGCCCTTGAGCTGCCGCCGGCCGAGTTCGACCTGTAGACAGACGGTCCGCCCGTCACAGCGGGGTGGCCGCCTGCAGGACGAGGAACAGCGCCACCGCCGCGTTCGCCGAGGACAGCGCGGACGCGGCGGTGCCGGCGGCCGCGATCCAGGCGGCCAGACCGGCCGCCGTGGCCGCGGGCGGCCACCAGCGCGCGGGCGGCACCGGCCCCAGCAGCGCGGCCACCCGCCGCGGCACCGGCCCGGGGGCGGCGAATCCGGCCAGCGTGGGGGCGGGTGTGCCCCGCGAGACCAGCGCCGCCTTGCCGACCGCCCGTGCCGTCACCCTGCGGTCCCCGACCTCCCCGGCCGCCTCCTCGTCCGCCCATCGCTCCGCGCAGTAGGCCACCGCGGCGCGCAGCGCGTGCAGCAGGGGGTTCGCCCGCGCCGCCAGCTGGGCCACCAGCAGGTAGCGATGGTGCCGCCCGGCCAGATGCGCCCGCTCATGGGCGATCAGCGCCTGCCGTTCGCGGGCGTTCAGACAGTCCAGCATCGCGGTGGACACGACGATCCGCCCCCGCGCCCGGCACCCGCCAGGACCGCCGGGCCCGCCGGGCAGGGCGTACGCATACGCCTTGCCGTCGGGCAGCACCGCGACCGGCGAGTCCGGCATGCCGACCAGCGCCGCCTGGGCCCGCCGCCGTACCGTCACATGCCGCACCAGGGTCGCCACACAGCCGCCGACCACCACGGCCAGCGCGCCGATCGCGGCCTTCCCGGCCACCTCGTCGTACGGCACCGCCGCCCGCACCTCGGGGTCGGACCAGCCGTCCGGGAGCGGATTGCCCGGCAGTTGGGCCGTGCCGACGACGACCAGCAGGCCCAGGCACAGCGTCGAGGACAGCGCCAGCACGCCCCCGACGAACGACAGCAGGCGGGTGGCGGCGCGCGGATGAAGATGCTGCTCGGCCAGGCGCGCGATCGGCAGCGCCGTCAGCGGCAGCACCAGGGGGAGGAAGACGAACACACCCATGGGTCAGTCCTCCGGCTCCCCCGCCGCCTCGCTCAGCAGATCGCGCAGCAGCCGCTCGTCGTCCGCCGACAGCCCGGTCACAAAGCTCGCCAGCACGGCCTCCCGGTCGTCCTGGCCGTCCAGCACCCGGCGCATCCGCAGCGCGGCCAGGCCCGCCTCGTTGGCCTCGGCCCGCCATACGAACGACCGGCCCACTCGCTCCCGTGCCACCGCCTGCTTGGTGTGCAGCCGGGACAGGATCGTCATCACCGTCGTATACGCCAGGTCGCCCTCGAGCCGCTCCTGCACCCAGGCCGCCGTGACCGGGCCGCCCGCCCGGCACAGCAGATCCAGGACCTGCGCCTCCAGCTCGCCCTGCCCGCGCCGGCGGGAACGCGGGCGCGGACCGCCCTCGTCCGGGTTCAAGGGGTCGTGCCTCACCGTCCGTCTCCCTCCGCCAGGCCGCACCGCGCGGGCGACGCGCCACGCGCGACCGGCCGCCACAGGACCGTACCGCCTCCGCGGTCCCACATCGCCCTCCCAATTCTTCTACAGTGCTGTAGATTTTTCTCCGGACCCGTCAACCAGCACACCGAACACAGGAGGAGATCGTGGGAGTTTCCCTGTCCAAAGGCGGCAACGTCTCGCTCAGCAAGGAGGCACCGGGCCTGACCGCGGTCCTGGTCGGCCTCGGCTGGGACGTACGGACCACGACGGGCACCGACTACGACCTCGATGCCAGCGCCCTGCTCTGCGACGAAGCCGGGAAGGTCCCCTCCGACCAGCACTTCGTCTTCTACAACAACCTCAAGAGCCCCGACGGCTCGGTCGAGCACACCGGCGACAACCTCACCGGCGAGGGCGACGGCGACGACGAGTCCATCAAGGTCAACCTCGCCGCCGTGCCCGCCGAGATCACCAAGATCGTCTTCCCGGTCTCCATCCACGACGCCGAATCCCGCGGCCAGAGCTTCGGCCAGGTCCGCAACGCCTTCATCCGCGTGGTCAACCAGGCCGACGGCAATGAGCTCGCCCGCTACGACCTCAGCGAGGACGCCGCGTCCGAGACCGCCATGGTCTTCGGTGAGCTCTACCGCCACGGCGCGGAGTGGAAGTTCCGCGCGGTCGGCCAGGGCTACGCCTCCGGCCTGGCGGGCATCGCCTCCGACTTCGGGGTCGGCGTCTGACGTCCCCGCCACCACCACCGCCGCCGCTGCCGGGCACGGGCCGGGCCCTTGGGCGCCCCGGCCCGGCGGCGGCACCGGCTGGTTCCAACTCACCGAGGGAACGGACATGACCGGCCCGTACGCATCCCAGGCACCGCAGGCATTGGACGCGGCGGACAGACCCGACTTCGAGCAGGTGCTGCACCAGGCGCTGAACACCCCGGAGATCCGTACGGCCCTGCGGAACGGCTCCGCCGAGGGCCCGGACCTCGAGGAGCTGCGCTCCCAGGCCCTGGCGGACACCGCGTCCATCGCGGTGGCGGCGGCGACCGAGTACGGGGCTTACGTACGGCAACGCGCGCCGGCGCTGCCTGGCGCGAAGGCCGGAGCCCCGGCCGCATCCGGGGCCGGGCAGAGATTGCTGCCCGCGCTGGCGGTCCTGACGCCGGTGCTGGCCACGGTGGCGACCGTGGTCTTCCTTCTCCTCGGCCACACCCTGGGGCTCAGCGCCTCCCAGCGCCGCCTGGCCGACACCCTGTTGACCGCCGCGCACACCACCGCTGTCATCGCGGCCCTCACCACCGCCGTCGGCGCCATCTGGCTGTTCACCACCGCCGCACGGCACCGCGCCACACCCGTCGACCGGGCCGAGCGGCACCGGGACGGCATCGCCGCGGCCCGCGACGCCTGGCGGCTGGCCCTCCTCGAACGCGGAGTCCTGCCGTATCTGCGCGGGCGACTGCGCGACAATCGCCCACAGGGGACGGTGGAACTCATCCGCCGTCCACGCCTCGGCTACTCCAGCCCGGACTTCGCAAGTCCGGATTTCGCAAGCCCCGACTACGCCAGCCCTGACTACGCGAGCCCCGACTTCTCCGGCCCTGACTTCACCCCACCCCACCACTCAGCGAAGAAAGCAGGTACCGATGCTCGGGATAAGTGAGCTGTCGCTCCTCCTCATCGTCGTCATCGTCATCCTCGGGGCCAAGAAACTTCCCGACCTGGTCCGCTCCATGGGCAAGTCGGCCCGCATCCTCAAGAGCGAGTCCAAGGCGATGAAGTCCGACGACCAGCCCGCCGTCACCGAGGACGGGTCCGGGCACCGCGTGATCCGCGCCGAACCCGGCGACGTCATCCGGTCCCGAACGGAGCCGACCGACCCCGGCACCGGCCAACGCTGACCCGCCTCACAACACCGAGCGGACCCCGAGCAGCCGGCGCAGCCCGGCCGCGGCCAGGAACGCCGCGCCCAGCGCCAGGACCGCCGTCAGGGCCCAGGCGCCGAGCGCCGGAAGGCCGTCGCTCCCCAGGGCGAACTGCACGGCCACCACGATCGGCAGATGCACGATGTAGACGGCGTACGAGCCGGCCGCCAGCTCGCGGCGGAGCCGCCCCGAGCCCGCACAGCGCTCACGGAAGAGGGTGAGCAGCCCGACGCACAGCGCCACGCACAGAGCGCTCTCGTACAGCGACCACAGCGCGGACCGCCATCCGGAGCCTCCCGGGGCGAAGCAGCCGGCGCCCGGCCCGACGGCGAACAGCAGCGCGGCCCCGCCCAAGCCGCCCGCCAGCCACAACCAGCCCGTCCGGGCGGGGAACCGCTCCAGCCAGCCGTAGCGGTGGGCCACCACACCGAGCAGGAAGAAGCCCCCCTGAAGCGGCAGCCGGGCGGGCTCCACCTGCAGAAAGTCCAAGAACGGCACCCAAGTGTCCAGCGGATAGCGCAGCCGTACGGCATAGGTGGCCACCGCGAGCGCCACGGTCAGCAGCGCCAGCGCACCGTGCCCCGGTATCCGGCCACCCTCCCGACGCACGCCGCCCCGGTCCGTACGCCGCCGCCGGACGAGCCGGGCGACCTGCCGGCACACCAGATACAGGGCGCTGTACGCCAACAGGTTCTGGATGAACCAGAGATGGGCGAACTGCAGATCCGGCCAGGACGGCCCGCTCCAGTCGACCGGCTTCTCCCCGAACCCCAAATAGACGTCGGTGAAGTAACGAAGAGGGGAGATCGGAGCGTAACCGCGGTAGTGGACGTAATACGCGTACATCAGCCCCGGAACGATCGTCAGCGCCCCGACGACCAGGGGGATGCCGAGCCGCCGCAGCCGGGACGTCAGGAAGGCTCGGGCGCCGTGGCGTTCGTACGAGACAGGCACGAAGCAGGCCGAGACGAAGAAGAACAGGCTCATCGCGAACGTGCCGTCCAACGCGGACAGCGTGGCCAGCGCCCCGGAACGCGGCCGGCCCTCGACGTACCACCAGTCGCCGGGGCCGTATGCCTGGGCGGCGTGGTGGACGACGACGAGGACGGTCACGGCGATACGGAGGTTGTCCAGCCAGGCGAGACGAGGCGGAACAGAAGGCATGGTGTTCATGCGTTGAGGATGGTGTACACGTGCACACTCGCGCGGTAGGGCTCTCCCCCGTATCCGCCCTCGGGTAAACCCTACGTACCGTCAGGCCCGAACAGGCCGCGGAGCAAGAGCCGTTGGTTGGCAGCGCTACGACGGGACAGCACCTCGGGGTCGAACATCGGGGCGCTCAGGTTCGGTTGCATGACCCGCTCAAGCAGCAGCGGCCCGAGGATCAGACAGAGCATCTGAAACGGCGCCCAGTCCTCATCACCCTGTCCGTCATCGATGCCTCCCTCATCGGCCCCTCCGTCGTCCGCCCCTTGCGGCGACTTGCCGGACGCCTCCCGCAGCCGCTCCAACTCCCCGCGCGCCCCGCGCAGCAGCCGGCCGAACAACGCCGCGCTCGCCTCGCTGTCCTCCAGCAGCGCCTGCCGCAGATAGCCGCGCAACACCGGATCGGCCCCGAACAGCCGCGCCGAGACCTCCCCCAGCGAGGCCATCAGCGCACCGCCGTCCGCACCCTCGGCATCCAGGCCGCCCAACGCCTCGCCGATCCGCCCCAGTACGTACTCGTCCACCGCCATCCGCAGCCCCTGCTTCGAGCCGAAGTGCCGGGTCACCAGCGCCGGGGAGAGCCCGGCGGCCGCCGCCACCGCCCGCGTGGACGTCGCCTCGAACCCCCGCTCCGCGAACAGTTCAAGCGCCGCCTCCCGCAGCCGCGCCCGCCCCGTCAGGTCCGCTCTGTCCACTCCGCCCACCGCTCGCATACCGGCAGGCTACTGAGGTTTTCGGTTCGGGTTGTGCTGCGTGCCGCCGGCTTCGCCGCGCTGTGCGTTGGCTGCGCCGCGCTTCGCTGTGCCCACGCACCATCTCGCGGCATTCGGCTCACGCGGGCGCGGCTTTCGTCTCGGACCCTCCGGGTCCAAAGCGGCAGCAGCGGGAGGGAAGGGGGCGGCCGACGCGGCGTCCCGGTCCTCGGCCCGGCAGGCGGCTGAGCTCAAAACAGGCTCCGCTGCGCTCCGCCGCGACTGCTGCCGCGCGGTGGCCAGTGAGCCGGCCCAGCGGTGCGCTGGACCGGGGCTCGGGAGCGCGACGGATG
>NZ_JBSFMM010000158.1:0-26639 GCF_053599555.1 Streptomyces sp. NPDC000941 | reverse complement strand
GCGATGTGGCGGGCACGGCGGCGCGGGCCCGCGGCCGGCCGGCCGATGTGCTGGCCCGGCCCGCCCACGCCTCCGCGCACACCATCGCCGCGGTCGGCCACGCCCATATCGACTCGGCCTGGCTGTGGCCGGTCCGGGAGACCGTGCGCAAATGCGCGCGCACCTTCACCAACATGATGACCCTCGCCCAGGAGTATCCGGAGCTGATCTTCGCCTGCTCCTCGGCACAGCAGTACGCGTGGATGAAGGAACAGCACCCCGAAATCTTCGCCCGGATGAAGACAGCGGTTGCAGACGGCAACTGGGTGCCTGTTGGCGGCATGTGGGTCGAGGCCGACGGCAACCTCCCCGGCGGCGAAGCGCTCGCACGCCAACTCGTATACGGGCGGCGCTTCTTCGCGGAGGAGTTCGGCGTGGAGCAGAAGGGCGTATGGCTGCCCGATTCGTTCGGGTACACCGCCGCCTACCCGCAGCTCGCGAAGCTCGCGGGGGCCGAGTGGTTCGTCACCCAGAAGCTGTCCTGGAACGAGACCAACAAGCTGCCACACCACACCTTCGCGTGGGAGGGCATCGACGGGTCGCGTATCTTCACCCACTTCCCGCCCGTCGACAGCTATGTCGCCTCCCTCACGGCGGCCGAACTCGCCCACGCGGAGAGCAACTTCGCGGACAAGGGCGTGGCGACGCGCTCGCTCGTCCCGTTCGGTTACGGCGACGGAGGCGGTGGCCCCAGCCGATCGATGCTGGAGAAGGCCCGCCGCCTGCGCGACCTCGAAGGCTCGCCCAACGTCGTCATCGAGGCGCCGGACGAATTCTTCGCGGCGGCACGCTCCGAACGCGACCAACTCCCCGTATGGCGTGGTGGGCTGTACCTGGAGAACCATCGCGGCACCTACACCAGCCAGACGCGCACCAAGCGCGGCAACCGGCGCGGCGAGACCTTGCTGCGCGAGGCCGAACTCTGGGCCGCGACCGCCCCCGTCCGGGCCGGGGCGCCGTATCCGTACGAGCGCCTGGAATCGCTGTGGCGGCGGGTCCTGCTCAACCAGTTCCACGACATCCTCCCGGGCTCGTCCATCGCCTGGGTGCACCAGCAGGCCGAGCGTGAATACGCCGAGATCCACGCCGAACTCGAGACACTGATCGCCGACGCGGTCGGCCATCTGCCCGGCGCGCCCGCGCTGCTCAACGCCGGTCCCTACGCCCGTCGCGAGGTCGCCATCGTCACCGGCAGCCAGTTCGCGGGAGCGCAGCGTCTTTTCGACGGACGCGGCGCCGTCCTCGCCGACGTCCCGCCGCTCGCCACCGGCGGCACGGTGGACACGCACCGGGGCTCCGTCACCGCCACGGCACAGGACGCGGGCTTCATCCTCGACAACGGGGTGCTGACGGTCGTCGTGGACCACCGCGGCCTGATCACGTCGGTGTACGACCACACGGCACAGCGCGAGGCCATCGCCCCCGGCACCGCGGGCAACCTCCTCCAGCTCCACCCCGCCGACCCCAACCTGTGGTCGGCGTGGAACATCGACCCGTACTACCGCGACACCGTGCGCGACCTGGACCAGGCCGAGTCGGTGACCCTCGTGGACGAGGGACCGCTGCTCGCGTCGGTCCGGGTCGAGCGCGCCCACGGAGCCTCCCGGTTCGTCCAGCACATCGAGGTCGCCGCCGAGTCCCGCCAGGTGACCGTCCGCAACGACATCGACTGGCAGGAGCGGGACACCGTCCTCAAGGCGGCCTGGCCGCTGGATGTGCACGCGGACCGGGAGAGCGACGAGATCCAGTTCGGCCATGTGCAGCGCCCCGCACACGAGAACACCAGCTGGGACGCGGCCCGCTTCGAACTGTGGGCGCACCGTTGGGTGCACGTCGGCGAACGGCACTGGGGCGCGGCCCTGCCGGGCGACTCGACATACGGCCACGACGTGGGCCGCGACACCCGCGAGGACGGCGGAACCACCACCACGGTCCGGCTCTCGCTGCTGCGTTCCCCGCACAGCCCCGACCCGCAGGCCGACCGCGGGCGGCACAGCTTCAGCTACGCACTCCTCGCGGGCACCGGGATCGAGGGGGCGATCGCCGGGGGCTACGCGCTGAACCTGCCGCTGCGTCCGGCCCCCGCCTCGGCCCGCTCCCTGGTCGGACTCGACACCACGGACGTCGTGGTGGAGTCGGTGAAGCTCGCGGCCGACCGCAGTGGGGACGTCGTGGTCCGCCTGTACGAGGCGTGCGGTGGAGCGGTCGCCGGGCGCCTGCGCATGGGCTTCCCGCTCGCCGAGGCGTTCGACTGCGACCTGCTGGAAGTGCCGACTCAGCGGTTGACGGCCCGCCCCGACGACGAACAAGCCGTCGATCTCCGGTTCCGGCCCTTCCAGATCCGTACCCTGCGCATGCGCCCTGCCGTGGCCGGGGAGGCACAGTGACGACCAGGACAACAAGAACCGGAAAGGCCACCATTCGGCGCGGCACCAACCTGCCGCGCATGGGTGACTTCAACGAATCCGTGATTCTCGACGCCATCCGCCGCCACCCCACCGGCCTGAGCCGCGTGGAACTCGCCCAGGCCACCGGCCTGTCCGCGCAGACCGTCTCGAACATCACCCGGCGGCTGCTCGACCAAGGTGTGGCCCGCGAATCGGGCAAGCACAACACAGGCAGCGGAAAACCTCGCACGCTTCTCGAAGCCGTCCCCACGTCCCGCTATGCCATGGGAGTCCACCTCGACCCGGCCGTCATCAGCTGCGTCCTGGTGGACCTGCTCGGCACGGTCGTGGCCCAGCGCAGCCGGCGGACCCCGAGCGGCGGCGACACCGACGGGACCGTGGCCGACATGGCTGCCTCGGTAGGTGCGCTCGTGGCGGAAGCGGGAGTTGACACGGCAGCGGTCCTGGGTCTGGGCATCGCGGCACCGGGGCCGATCGACGCGGCCGCCGGATGGGTCGTCGATCCGCCGGAACTGCGTGGCTGGGGCCGCTATCCGCTGCGCGACCGGCTCAGTGAGGCAACCGGATTCCCGGCCCTGCTCGACAAGGACGTCACGGCCGCCGTCGTCGCCGAGCGTTGGGCCGGGGCGGCCACCGACAGCCGCAACCTGCTCTTCTTCTACCTGGGCACCGGTTCCGGAATGGGGCTCGTGGTGGAGGACACCGTGCTGCGCGGCGTGTCGGGGAACGCCGGCGAGGTCGGCGGACTCGGCGCGGGCTTTTCAACCCGGACGCTCGTCGACGAGGCCATCGCCCTGGGCGCGCTCGGATCCGAGTTCACGGTCCTCGACCCGGCCGATGCCCAGCGCGGTCTGAAGCGGCTCGCGGAGCTCGCCGGTGAAGGGGAGGCGCAGGCGGACGGCATCATCGAGCGCCTGGGCATCCGCATCGGCCGAGGGGTGTGTGCGGCGGCGACACTCCTTGACGTCGGCACCATCGTCTTCGGCGGACCCACCTGGCAGCTGCTCGCGGACCGTCTGCTCACGACCATCGAACCGATGGTCGCTCAGTCCCCGTTCGTCAGGGCGACCCACCCGACGACGGTCCTTTCCACCACCCTGGGTGAGAATGTGGCCGCGGTGGGGGCGGCGTCCCTCGTCCTCGACCGGGCACTGTCCGCGCAGCCGAGGTCCCTGCTGCTGGGCTGAACCCGCACCAGTTCGTCAGGGCCCCCGGCTCGCCAAGAAATCGCAGATCAGGGATATGACACCACAGTGGAGGGCACGGTGGAGGTGCCCGAGGTAGGGGATCCGGTGTCATTGATGACGCGTTCGTACTGGCCGTTGCCGCCGAGAGAGACGACCAGCAGATTGTGGAACTTCACCCCCGGCGCGTTCGGGGCGGCGAAGCCGTGGTGCTGCACGATGCTCGGGTCCACGTTGTAATAGCAGTAGCTGCCGAGCCCCCATCCTTCGTGCGTGGTCACCGAGTCGGCCACCTTGTAGGCCGCGTAGCCCTTGATGGAGCCGTTCTGGACGGCCGCCTGGTTCGGGGCGTCGTATGCCTTCTCGTTCTGGAAGAAGATGGTGCGGCCTCGCTGACCGAACCACTGCACGTCGTACTTGTTGAAGTGCTCCACGAACAGCCCCGTGGCGAGCACGTCGTCACCGTTGACCCGGACTCCGTAGTCGGCCCGATTGGTCTCCCAGCCGACGCCGTCCCCGTGGTCGGCGCGCCAGACCCAGGTGTGGTCGACGATGGTGTGACGGCTGTTGATCACCATGCTGGTGGTGGCCTTGCCGGGGCCCGCGCCGCCGATGCGTATGAACACGTCCTGCACGGTGGTGGGGTTGGCCGAGTGGTCGGCCGAGGCCCCTTGCGGGCCGACTTCCAGCAGGGTGGCGGAGTTGACCGGTCCGGCGTCGATGAGGAAACCGGCCAGCCGGACCCCGTCGACATCGGCGACCTTCAGCGCGGTGACACCGTTGTCGGGAATGAGGGTGGCGTAGCCGAGGCCGAGGACGACAGTGTTCGCCCGGTTCACCTGGATCGGCTGGTCGAGGTGGTAGATCCCCGGGGTGAGCAACAGCTGGAGCCCCTGGGCGAGTGCTTCGTTGAGGGTGGCCGCGGTGTCGCCGGGCTTGGCCACATAGAACTGCGACAGGGGCAGCGAGGTGCCTCTGGGGGTGCCGTTGCCCCAGGTGACCCCGCGGGCATTGGTCCGCTTCTCGGGCAGGAAGACCCGGTACTCGGTGCCGTTGAGGTAGAGGAAGGGCTTCTCCCGCGAGATGGGGGTGGTGTCGATCGTGGTGTACGGCGGGTTCGGGAAGCTCTGCCCGGGCGCGCCCTCCACACCGGAGAACACCATGTTCCACACGGCGTTGAGCCAGCCGCCGACGGCGCTGTCGCGGGTGTACCACTGCTGCTGGGAGTACGGTCCCACCTGGCCGTCGATGCGGCTGTCCGCGATGTAACCGCCGCTCGCCCAGCCGTAGCCGTCGGGGGAGAGGTTGAGGCCGCCGCGGACATGCATACGCCGGAAGGGCGCCGCCTGCGCCACGGCCCAGCGGTTGGTGCCGTTGACCGGTATGAGCGCAAGGTTTTCCGCGGAACGCCAGAAGTTCTGCGTGGCATTGCCGTTGAACCACCCGGCGTCGACCGTGACATCGCCGTTGATGGTCGTGTCGTCGGGAGACAGCCCCAGCCCGGCGATCGAGGTGTAGAAGCCGAGCTGGGCGTTGAGCCCCTGGTAGGTGCCGGGTTTGAACAGCAGGGCGTAGCGCCCGGTGCCGAACTGTGCCGACTCCTGCTTCTTGAACACCTCGTCCAGTTTGGCCTGGATGCCGGGCGTGGACGGGTCGAAGACGATGACGTTGGGACCGAGGTCACCGCCGCCCGGCAGGGCGCGCGGGCTCCTGCTCCGGCCCGCGGGGGCGGCGGAGGCGGAAGCGGACAGGCCGACGAGGGCGGGGGCCGATGCGGCGGCGGCCGCGGCGCCGAGGACCGCTCGGCGGCCGACGGCGGGGCGGTCGGGGGAGGAATGCGTAGGGGAAGGCGTCATGGGGGCGGCTCTCCTGGTTCAGTAAATGAACGAGATGGGGGGTGAGGGAGCGCTCTCTTGCCGTCGCATGCTTCATCCATGTGAACGACACGTCAAGAGTTGTGACCGTACTCCTTGTCCGTTGCTGCTTTTCGATCCCCAATTCACGGGGCTGGTTGGGCAGTTTGGGGGCTATTGGGCGGGATATGGCTGTCGGTGTCTGCGGTCGTTATCTTCAAGAAGTAATAGAAACAGGGCTGATTCCCTCCGCTCGACGCCTTGACACTTTCGCGTCACCGCCGTGACACTCCCATCTCGGAGAGCGCTCTCCCACTCGTTGTCGCGGGCCTGTGACGGCCCGTCATACGGGCGGCCCCGGCCCGCACCCACGGCGCCGCGGAACCTCGCCGTGCCCGGCCGCCTGACCACTTTCGCCTTCTCTCCATGTGGCAGGAGTCTCCATGGCACGGAGATCGAAGATCGTCTCAGGAACCTTGATCGCAGGCGCGCTGCTGCTGACCTCGCTCGGGCTCGGTGGTATCGCGATGAGCGCCGAAGCGCCCCCGGCACAGCCCGCGGGCGGCATCACGGCCGCCCACGCGGGGCATGCCATGGCGGCGCCGTCCGCCTCCTCGCCCGAGGACGCGGACGGCGACGGTTACATTCCCGCGGACCCGCCGGTCACCGGCGTCACCTCGTCCACGAAGGAGCCACCCCACCGCTACTTCCACGAGTTCCAGGCCAACTGCTCGGTGAGCCACACCAAGGCGGACGACCCCATCGTGTATCCGCAGCAGCCGGGCGCGTCCCATGACCACACCTTCATGGGCAACACCACGACCGACGCGGCCAGCACCACGGCCTCTCTCGACGCCGGACGCACCACCTGCAAGGCGCCGGGAGACAAGTCGGGCTATTGGATGCCCACGCTCTTCCAGGGCGATCGGCCGGTGCTGCCGGTCGGCCCGCAGACCATCTACTACAAGGCGGGCGTGACCGACTACACCAGCGTGCGGCCGTTCCCCAAGGGGCTGCGCTTCGTGGTGGGCAACCCGATGCAGAGCGCCGAGGAGTTCCGCCGTCACCCCGGCTTCGTCGAGGGCTGGGAGTGCGGCGACAGCTTCTTCAACGTCGAGTTCCCCAAGGACTGCCCGAGCCGGCCGGAGGTCCAGCTCAACATCCGTTTCCAGGCGCCCAGTTGCTGGGACGGCAAGTACCTGGACACGCCCGACCACCGCAGCCATATGGCGTACCCCGTGGTCAACCCCGGGACGAACAACAACGTGTGCCCGGCCGACCACCCGGTCGCGCTGCCGATGATCGAGTTCAAGATGGCCTTCCCGGTCAACGGTGACCTCTCCCAGGTGAGGCTGGCCTCCGGCCCGAGCTGGTCGTTCCACTACGACTTCTTCAACGCCTGGGACGCGCCCACGCTCAACGCGCTCGTCGACCACTGCGTCGTCGGGGCGTTGCAGTGCGACGCCCGCGGCTACGACCAGACCCACCCCGAGGCCGGAGCGGCCCTCAACGACCACTACGAACTGCCCTGAACCGAGGTCCGGCCGCCCGGGTGGAAACTGGCGCGGCCGGGCCGCTTCCGCTTCCCCCCACTTTCCCCACACTGCGAAAGACACCCCACCATGACCCGGACCCGTACCGTTCCACGCCGTATCGCGGCGCCCCTCACCGCCGGTCTGGTGGCCGCCGGCGCCCTCGCGCTGCCCGGCCAGCAGGCACACGCCGCCGGAAGCGTCGTCAAGGTCGCCGGCGCCCCCGGTGACTGGCGGCTGACCGTGGACGGCCAGCCGTATCAGATCAAGGGCCTGACCTGGGGCCCCGCCATCGCGGACGCCGACCGTTACCTGCCCGACCTGCGGTCGATGGGTGTCAACACCATCCGCACCTGGGGCACCGACGCCACCAGCAAACCCCTTTTCGACTCCGCGGCCGCTCACGGCATCAAAGTGATCGCCGGTTTCTGGCTGCAGCCCGGCGGCGGCCCGGGCAGCGGCGGCTGTGTGAACTACCGGACGGACACCGCCTACAAGGACCAGATGCTCGCCGAGTTCCCCAAGTGGGTCTCCGCCTACAAGGACCACCCGGGCGTGCTGATGTGGAACGTCGGCAACGAGTCGGTACTCGGCCTGCAGAACTGCTACGGCGGCGATGAGCTGGAACGACAGCGCGATGCCTACACCACGTTCGTCAACGACATCGCCAAGAAGATCCATGGCATCGACCCCGACCACCCGGTCACCTCCACCGACGCGTGGACCGGCGCCTGGCCGTACTACCGGAAGAACGCCCCCGACCTCGACCTGTACGCCGTCAACTCCTACAACGCCGTCTGCGACATCAAGGCCACCTGGGAACAGGGCGGCTACACCAAGCCGTACATCGTGACGGAGACCGGCCCCGCGGGGGAGTGGGAGGTCCCCGACGACCCCAACGGCGTACCGCAGGAGCCCACCGACCAGGCCAAGGCCGAGGGCTACACCAAGGCATGGAACTGCGTCACCGGCCACAAGGGCGTCGCGCTCGGCGCCACCATGTTCCACTACGGCACCGAGGTCGACTTCGGCGGCGTCTGGTTCAATCTGCTGCCCGCCGGCCAGAAGCGGCTGTCGTACTACGCGGTGAAGAAGGCGTACGGCGCGGACACTTCGCACGACAACACACCACCGGTGCTCTCCGGGCTGGCCGTGGACGGCGATGCCACCAAAGTGGAGGCGGGCCGCCCCCTGACGCTTACGGTCAAGGCCACCGACCCCGACGGCGACGCCATCTCCTACCAGGTGCTGGGCAGCTCCATGTACATCGACAAGGACAAGAAGCTCACCCCGCTGCCCACCACCGACCTCAGCGGCGGCCGGCTGAGGGTCACCGCGCCGGACCGGCTCGGCGTGTGGAAGGTCTACGTCAAGGCCACCGACGGCAAGGGCAACGTCGGCATCGAGACCCGTTCCGTACGCGTCGTCCCACCCGCCGTGAACGGCACCAATGTGGCCCTCGGCAAGTCGGCCACCGCCTCCTCGTACCAGACAGGCGGCGGCGACTGCCCCTGCACCGCCGCCAACGCCGTGGACGGCAAGGCGGACACCCGCTGGGCTGCCGACTGGAGCGATCCGCAGTGGCTCCAGGTGGACCTCGGGACGTCCACCCCCTTCACCCACGTCCAGCTGGCCTGGGAGGCTGCCTACGCCAAGACGTACACCATCCAGACCTCCGACGACGGTCAGAGTTGGCGCACCGTCCGTGAGGTGGCCGACGGCAACGGCGGCGTCGACGACTTCGACGTCTCGGGCACGGGACGCTACGTACGTGTCCACGGCACGGCCCGAGGCACCGGCTACGGCTACTCGCTCTACGAGTTCGGCATCTACCGCTGACCCGTGGCGGGGCGGGAGAGCGCTCTATGACGCCGGGGCGCGCTGCCATTAGGGTGCGGGCATGAACCGACAGGCCCCGACCTTGGAGGATGTCGCCCGGGAGGCCGGCGTCTCCCGGGCGACCGTCTCCCGGGTCGTCAATGGCGTCCGCAATGTGGATCCGGCCATCCAGGACCTGGTGCGGCTCGCGATCGAGAGGACCGGCTACACGCCCAACCGGGCGGCCAGATCGCTGGTGACCCGGCGTACCGGGACCGTTGCGCTCGTGGTCTCCGGGGTCGGCGAGTCCTCGGAGGAGGAGCAGAACGCCTTCGCCGCCCGGGTGTTCACCGACCCGTTCTTCGGCCGGGTGGTCGGTGGGGTGGTCGGATTTCTGCGGCCTCGTTCGATGCACCCGGTGCTGATGTTCGCCGAATCCTCCGAGGCCAGGCAGGAGGTGCTGAGGTATCTGCGGCAGGGGAACGCGGACGGCGCCATCGTGGTGTCCACCCATTCCGGCGATCCGCTGCCCACGCTGCTGGCCGACGCAGGACTGCCCGCCGTGCTGTTCGCCCGGCCCGTGCGGCCGGTCGCGCTCAGCCATGTCGATCTGGCGCACTGGGACGGCGGCCGCCTCGCGGCCGAGCGGCTGCTGGCCCGGGGGTGCCGGAAGGTGGCCACCGTGTCGGGGCCGTCGACGGTGTCCGCCAGTCAGGAGCGGCTCGCCGGATTCCGCGACACCATGGCCCGCGGGGGCCATCCGTATGTTCCGGTGGCCGAGGGGGGCTTCACTCTGGACAGCGGGGTGACGGCGATGACGGCGCTGCTCGCCGAACATCCCGATGTGGAAGGGGTGTTCGCCGCCAATGACCTGATGGCGCAGGGAGTCTGCCAGGTGCTGAGGGAGTGCGGCCGACGGGTGCCGGACGACGTCGCGGTCGTCGGCTTCGACGACTCCGGCGTGGCCACCACCTGCCGGCCGCCGTTGACCTCGGTGCGCCAGCCGGTGGAGGACATGGCGGCGACGATGGCCCGGCTGCTCGACGAACACGTCCGGGGCATGCGCACCGAGCCGACCTCAGTCCTCTTCGAACCGGAGCTGGTGGTACGGGAGTCGGCGTAGCCCTCACACCAGTCGCGTGCCAAGGCTGGTGCGCCACCCGGGGGACGGCTCCGGCGCGGGGGGCGCGGGCAGGCGGCGCCCGCCGCGTGCGAAGAAGTCGGCGAGCGGCAGGGTCGCGGCGCCCACGGTCACCGCGTCAGGCCCCAGCGCGCCCAGGTCGATGCCGACACGTCCGGACGGGTACGGCAGCGCGTAGGACAGCGCGTGGCGGCGCACCGACTCCAGGAAGCGCGAGCCGAGCTGGAGGCCGGCCCAGCCGCCTACGAGGATGCGCTCGGGCTGGAAGAGATTGATCAGGTCGGACAGCCCCGCGCCCAGGTACTCCGCGGTCTCGGCGAGGACGGCGGCCGCCACCGGGTCCGGGGCGCCACCGCCGGCTCCGGCCGTGGGATTGGCGCCGTCCGGGGGGTAGGCGCCGGCCAGCATCGCCGTCAGGGCGGTCTCCTCGTCGGTGTCGGGCGGCGGCTGGCCGCCCGCCTCCTGCCAGCGTTCCAGCAGTGCTTCCGCGCCCGCGTAGGCTTCCAGACAGCCCAGCGCCCCGCAGCGGCACCGCCGGCCCCGCACCCGTACGGTGAGATGGCCCCACTCCACCGCCCGGCCGTGCTCCACGTCATCGGTGACGACGCAGGCGCCGACGCCCGAGCCGAAGAGTACGACCACCGCGCTGCGCGCACCGCGCCCGGCGCCGAACCACATCTCGGCCTGGCCCAGCGTCTTGGCGCCGTTCTCGATGAAGTAGGGCACCTGCTGGGGGAGATGGCCCGGCCGGCGCAGCATCCGTTCCAGCGGGACCGCCTCCCAGCCGATCGGGGTGCAGTGCACCACCGCACCGTCCTCCTTGGAGTGTTCGATGATCCCGGGGGTGCCGATGCCGACACCGAGGATCTGGGCGGGGGTGAGCCTGGCAGTGTTCAGGACCTCGGTGATGCCGTCCCGGATGTGGCCCGCGATCAGTTCGCTGTCGTAGCGGTCCGGGCGGGCTGTCCCGCGCGTGGGCAGTGGCCGCTCCGCGCGGCCCTGCTCGGCCAGCGACAGATCGAACAGCTCGACGCGGACCCGGGTCTCGCCGACGTCCACCCCGATCATGTGGCCGCTGCGCGGGGCGATCCGCAGCAGTGTGCGGGGGCGGCCGCCGTCGGAGTCGACGCTTCCGGCCTCCTCCACCAGCCCCTCCGCGAGCAGTTCGGTGACCACATTGCTGATAGAGCCTGAACTCAGCCCGGTCGCGGGGGCAAGCGAGAAGCGGCTCATCGGCCCGTCGAAGAACAACCGGCGCAGCACGGCGGTGCGGTTCTCCCGCCGCAGGTCACGCACCGTGCGGCTGTTGTGTGCAGCCACCTGACCTCCTCAAGTCCGGGCTCCGCGTAACAAGATACCTACTGCCGGATCTCTTGACGCGCCTATCTCTTGAGGTTTAACTCACGTCGTAAATTAAGCCCTGAGAGGCTTCGGGAGTTGAACGCACATCGACGTGCCCGGGCCCTCTTCGGCGTACTCGACTCCCGGAAAGGGACACCTGGAGCCATGCGCAGCATCCGAGCCGCGGCCATCGGCGCCGTCACCTTGTCACTCGCCATTGCCGCCACGGCCTGCGGAGGCGGTTCGTCCACGGCCGGAAACGGGTCCAACGACTCGCCGAAGACGCTCACGTACTGGGCCTCCAACCAGGGCGCGAGCATCAACGTGGACAAGAAGGTCCTCCAGCCCGAACTCGACAAGTTCAAAGAGCAGACCGGGATCACGGTCAAGCTGGAGGTGGTGCCCTGGTCGGAGCTGCTGAACCGGATCCTCACCGCGACCACCTCCGGCCAGGGCCCCGACGTGCTGAACATCGGCAACACCTGGAGCGCCTCACTCCAGGCATCCGGGGCCCTGCTGCCATGGGACGCCGAGAACTTCCGCACGATCGGTGGCAAGGACCGCTTCGTGGACTCGGCCCTCGGCTCAACGGGAGCGCAGGGCAAGGATCCGGCCGCCGTGCCGCTGTACTCGATGGCGTACGCGCTCTACTACAACAAGAAGATCTTCGCTGACGCGGGCATCGCCAAGCCGCCCGCCACCTGGGACGAACTGGTCGCGGACGCCAAGAAGATCAAGGAGCACGGTGCGGCGGCGCTGGGCGCCGAGGGGGCGAATCTGTCGGAGAACATCCACCACGCCTTCGTCTTCGCCAAGCAGCACGGCGCGGACTTCTTCACCGCCGACGGCAAGCCGGACTTCACCTCCGACGGCGCGGTCGCCGCGATCAAGCAGTACGTCGACCTGATGGCCAAGGACAAGGCCATCCCGCCGGGCAACGCCGAATACGCCCAGAACCAGTCCCTCAGCGACTTCGCCAAGGGCAAGACCGCGATGGTGCTGTGGCAGACGGCCTCCGCCACCTTCAAGTCGCTGGGCATGAAGGACGACGAGTGGGGCGTGGCCCCGGCGCCCACCCCCTCCGGCACCCCCGGCACCGGCACCTCCGTCAACTCGATGGTCGCCGGCATCAACATGGCCGTCTTCAAGAACACCGACAACCACGACGGCGCCCTGAAGTTTGTGAAGTTCATGACCAGCGACGCCGAGCAGAAGATCCTCAATACGGCGTACGGCTCCATCCCGCCCGTCAAGGCCGCCCAGTCCGACCCCGCGTTCAACACCCAGGCCACAGCCGTTCTGCGCAGCACCCTCGCCAAGAGCGCCGAGGCGCTGCCGCAGGTCCCCCAGGAGTCCCAGTTCGAGACGGCGGTGGGCACAGCCGTCAAGGAGCTGTTCGCCGACGCCGCCGCCGGACGCGCCGTGACCACAGAGTCGGTGAAGGCACGGCTCCACAAGGCCCAGCAGCAGATGCCGGCGAAGTGACCGCGGGCATCCCCATGACCACCACGACCGCCACCGTACAGGTCGACAAGCAGGCGGCGCCGGGGAAATCCCCCGGTGCGGCGCGAGGCCCGCGCCGCACCGGGCGGATCCGCCGCATCGCACTGCCGTACCTGCTGCTCCTGCCGGCCCTGCTGCTGGAACTCCTGGTCCATCTGGTGCCGATGGCGATCGGCATCCTGATGAGCTTCAAGGAGCTCACCCAGTTCTTCATCCGAGACTGGACCACCGCGCCCTGGTCCGGCTTCGACAACTATGAGCTCTCGGTGGACTTCGACGCGCCGGTCGGCGAGGCGCTGCTCCACTCGTTCCTGGTCACCTGCGGATTCACCCTGCTGTCGGTCGGCCTGTGCTGGCTGCTCGGCACCGCCACCGCCATCTTCCTGCAGGACACCTTCCGCGGCCGCGGCCTGCTGCGCACCCTGTTCCTCATCCCGTACGCGCTCCCCGTGTACACCGCCGTCATCACCTGGGCGTTCATGTTCCAGCACGACAACGGCCTGGTGAACCACGTCCTGTACGACCAGCTCGGCCTCACCGACAAGCCCTCCTTCTGGCTCATCGGCGACAACAGCTTCTTCGCGCTGCTCACCGTGTCGGTGTGGAAGGGCTGGCCGTTCGCGTTTCTCATCGTCATGGCCGGCCTGCAGAACATCCCCCGGGAGCTCTACGAGGCGGCAGCCCTCGACGGCGCGGGCATGTGGCAGCAGATCCGCCACATCACCCTCCCCTCGCTGCGCCCGGTCAACCAGGTGTTGGTGCTGGTCCTGTTCCTGTGGACGTTCAACGACTTCAACACGCCGTTCGCGCTGTTCGGCAAGGCGGCGCCGGAGGCCGCGGACCTCATCTCGATCCATATCTACCAGTCGTCGTTCGTCACCTGGAACTTCGGCACCGGCTCCGCCATGTCCGTCCTCCTGCT
This sequence comes from Streptomyces sp. NPDC000941, assembly GCF_053599555.1. Taxonomy (NCBI): domain Bacteria; kingdom Bacillati; phylum Actinomycetota; class Actinomycetes; order Kitasatosporales; family Streptomycetaceae; genus Streptomyces; species Streptomyces sp. NPDC000941. The sequence continues at coordinate 12,898 of NZ_JBSFMM010000158.1, read as the reverse complement.
GCTCTTCCTTCTCGTGGTGACGGGCGTCTACCTCCTGCTGACCTCCCGACGAAGGAAGACGGCCGATGTCTAGCGCCACATCCAAGCCCCGCTCACCGATGGCCGCCCCGCGGTCCTTCCTCTGGGCCCGCCGGATCTTCCTCACCCTGCTCACCGGCTTCGTCCTGGTGCCCGTGTACGTGATGATCTCCAGCTCCCTGAAGCCGCTCCAGGACGTGTCGGGGACCTTCCGCTGGCTGCCCAGCGGGCTGACCATCCGCCCCTACATCGACATCTGGTCGACAGTCCCGCTCGCCGACTACTTCGTGAACTCGGCCATCGTGGCGAGCGCGGCCACGGTCTGCTCGGTGGTGATCGCGGTCTTCGCCGCCTACGCGGTCAGCCGCTACCGCTTCCGGGGCAGGCGCGTGTTCACCGTCACCGTGCTCTCCACCCAGATGCTCCCCGGCATCCTCTTCCTGCTGCCCCTGTTCCTCATCTACGTCAGCATCGGCAACACCACCGGCATCGCACTCTTCGGCTCCCGCGGCGGCCTCATCCTCACCTATCTCACCTTCTCGCTGCCGTTCTCGATCTGGATGCTCATCGGGTACTTCGACTCGGTCCCGCGCGACCTGGACGAGGCGGCGCTGGTGGACGGCTGCGGCCCGCTCGGCGCGCTGCTGAGGGTCGTCGTCCCGGCCGCGACCCCCGGCATCGTCGCCGTGGCCGTCTACGCCTTCATGACCGCCTGGGGCGAGGTGCTCTTCGCATCCGTGATGACGAACGACACCACCCGCACCCTGGCCATCGGCCTCCAGGGCTACGCCAGCCAGAACGACGTCTACTGGAACCAGATCATGGCCGCCTCCCTCGTGGTGAGCGTCCCCGTGGTCGCCGGATTCCTCCTGCTGCAGCGCTATCTCGTCGCCGGACTCACCGCCGGAGCCGTCAAGTGACCGGTCACCCCCTCTCCGAAAGGACGTACGTGTCCGAACTCCTGGATCTCACAGCCCTCCCGCACGACTTCCTCTGGGGCACGGCCACCTCGGCCTACCAGATCGAGGGAGCCGTCGCCGAGGACGGACGGTCGCCCTCGATCTGGGACACCTTCTCGCACACCCCCGGCAAGATCGCGGGCGACGACCACGGCGACGTGGCCTGCGACCACTACCACCGCTGGCGCGAGGACATCGGCCTGATGAAGCGTCTTGGCACCAACGCCTACCGGCTGTCCATCGCCTGGCCACGGGTGATGCCGGGCGGCGACGGGCCGGTCAACGCCAAGGGCCTGGCCTTCTACGACGACCTGATCGACGGTCTGCTGGAAGCGGGCATCACCCCCTCCGTCACCCTGTACCACTGGGACCTTCCGCAGGCGCTCCAGGACCGGGGCGGCTGGCCCGTACGCGACACCGCGGAGCACTTCGCCGCGTACGCCTCGGTCACGGCCGACCGCCTCGGCGACCGGGTCCACCACTGGACCACCCTCAACGAACCGCTGTGCTCGGCCTGGATCGGCCACCTCGACGGCGTGATGGCGCCCGGCCTCACGGATCTGACCGCAGCCGTCCGCGCCTCGTACCATCTGCTGCTCGGCCACGGCCTCGCCACCCAGGCGATCCGGGCCGCAGCACCGGGCGCCGAGGTCGGCATCGTCAACAACCTCTCCACCGTCCACGCCGCCACCGACCGGCCCGAGGACCTGGCGGCCGCGCGGCGCATGGACGGACACACCAACCGCTGGTGGCTGGACCCCGTCCACGGCCGCGGTTTCCCCGCGGACATGCGCGAGGTATACGGGGTCGAACTGCCGGAGCACCCCGGCGACCTGGAGACCATCGCCGCGCCCCTGGACTGGCTGGGCCTGAACTACTACTTCCCGGTCACCATCGCCGACGCCCCCACCGCTCCGGCCCCCCACGCCCACTCCGTCCGCCGCCCGGACGTGCCCCGCACCGGCATGGACTGGGAGATCGACCCCACCGGCATCGAAATCCTCCTGCTGCGCCTGACCGACGAATACGGCGCCCGCAAGCTGTACGTCACCGAGAACGGCTCCTCCTACCCCGACGCCATGCGCCCGGACGGCACCGTCGACGACTCCGAGCGCCAGGACTACCTCATCCAGCACCTCGCGGCCTGCGCCTCGGCAGCCCGCAAGGGCGCCCCGCTGGCCGGCTACTTCGCCTGGTCGCTGCTCGACAACTTCGAGTGGGCCTACGGATACGACAAGCGCTTCGGGCTCGTCCACGTCGACTACCGCACCCAGGCCCGCACCATCAAGGGAACCGGCCACCGCTACGCGGAGATCATCCGCGGCCATCGTGACCGGGCCCGCCACGCCGCCTGAGGGCAGCGAGCAGCACCACCACGACCGGAGCCGTGGAACCCGGCGCCCACCCGCGCGACAGCCGGGCCACCAACATGCCCACAAGCAGAAAGCTCCGTCTGCGCGCGGGTGCCCCGGTCACACGGCTTGCCCGGCACACCTGCACGAGACCGACCGCGCCGCCTAGTTGGCCGTGAACGCCCACAGCACGAGCCCGAGGCAGCTGAACGAGGCACCCAGCGCGCATACGGCGCCCCAGCCGGCCACCGTGTAGAGGGAGGTCGCGGCGATGGCGCCGGTGGCGCTGCCGATCGAGTAGAAGACCATGTATCCGCCGATCAGCCGGCTGCCCGCGTCCGGGTGCAGTGCGTAGATCAGGGTCTGGTTGGTGACATGGACCGCCTGCACGGCGAGGTCGAGAAGGATCACCCCGACGACCAGGGCCCAGAGTGAGCTGCGGGTGAAGGCCAGGGGCAACCACGAGGCGGCGAGCAGTGCCAGGGCGATACCGGTGGTCCGCCGGGAGAGTCCGCGGTCGTTCAGGCGGCCCGCCACGGTCGCGGCCAGGGCGCCGGCGACACCGATCAGCCCCAGCGCCCCGATCGCGCTGTGGGGCAGGAAGTACGGGGCCTCGCTGAGCGGCAGCGCGACGCTGCTCCACAGGGTGCTGAAGGCGGCGAAGATCAGCAGACCGAACAGGGCCCGGAGCCGCAGCAACCGTTCCCGTGCGAACAGGGTGATCGTGGAGCGCAGGAGCTGTCCGTAGCGCAGGGATGTCGGCGGAGCGTCACTGTGGCGCGGCAGCATTCGATACAGAACCAGGGCGAGCAGGGCAGTGAGCGACGCCGAGGCGACGTATACGGAGCGCCAACCCGCGAGATCGGCCATGAGGCCGGATGCGGTGCGAGCGAGCAGGATTCCGATGACCACCCCGCTGGTGACCAGACCGACGACCCGCCCGCGCCCGGCGGGAGGGGCCAGCGATGCCGCGAAGGCCACCAGCGTCTGCGTGACGACCGCGAGAAGCCCCATCGCGGCCATGCCCGCGAGCAGGATCGCCGCCGTGTGGGCGGTGGCTATCACGGCCAGTGCCACCAGCAGGAGCAGCAGCTGGGTCACGATGAGCCGTCCGCGGTTGGCCACGTCGCCCAGCGGTACGAGGAAGAAGAGTCCCAGCCCGTATCCGATATGCGTGACGGTGACCACGCTGCCGACAAGTGCCGGGCTCATGGCGAGGTCATGGCCCATCGTCACCAGGAGCGGCTGGGAGAAGTAGACGTTGGCCACCGCTGCCCCGCAGGCGACGGCGAACAGTATGACGACACCACGGGACAGGACGAACGCGGAACCTTCCCCGCTTCGGGCCTCGGTCCGTCGTGTCACAGCCTCACCGCTGCCGGGCATCGGCACTCCTCCACGTGTCTGGTTTCATCTTGCTACCAATGGCGACGGTAACTTTCTTGGTAGCATGTTGCAACCATCGTGAGAGTGAGGGACGCCATGGTGACCAGGACGCGCTTCGACGACAGCGAATGTCCCGTCGCCCGGTCGGTGGACGCGATCGGCGACTGGTGGTCCCTGCTGATCGTGCGGGACGCCTTCGACGGCAGCCGGCGCTTCGGGGAGTTCCAGCGCAGCCTCGGCGTGGCGAAGAACATCCTCAGCGCGCGTCTGCGCACCCTGGTCGCCGGCGGTGTCCTCGAAGTCGTCCCCGCCGCGGACGGCAGCGCCTACCGCGAGTACGTACTGACTCCGAAGGGCAAGGCGCTCTTCCCCGTCATCGTGGCGCTGCGGCAGTGGGGCGAACAGCACTTCTTCGCCTCGGGCGAGCCGCACTCAGAGTTGGCCGACCGCCGACAGGGGCATCGCCTCCGCGCACTGGAAGTGCTGTCTGCGGACGGGCGACGGATGGACCCCGACGACACCATCGTCCACAAGGTCTCCACCCAGTGATCTGAGCCGGGGACCCGGTGCCGACACACTGTCACCGTCGCTGTGAACGGATTGTGGCTCCACCGGAGATGAGTGCCCGGGGCAGGGCTGACCGCTTCTAGGCGGTCAGCCGATCCAGAATTCCCGCCACCTCCGCCGGGCGCAGGAGAAAGCCGACATGACTGGTGTCAAGGGTGTGCACGTCATACGGGTTGTCGGGCGTCAGCGCGTCGGCCTCGGCGATCAGACGATCCTGCATCGCCACCGGAAGTGAGCGGTCGCCGGTGAGTCGAATATACGTACGGGCGATCGTTCCCCAGGTGTCAGCCTGCCCGCGAGCATCCGCTGTCATCACGGCAAGCGACTCATCAGGCTGCAGAATGTTGATGAAGGCACGGAACTGCTCGTCGGTGGCATCCGCCATGACCGCCGCCTTGAGCGCGGCCAGCAGGTCGGGATCGGCCGTGCGGTAGTTCGCCCGCCCGACGCCGAGTCCGGCCGGGTCGCCCACGTTCAACGCGGCCAGCGGGGCCAGCAGGTTGTCGGCGAACTCGGCCTCCTGCATGTACTCAATTGGGCTGGACCGCTGTACGCACGACCACGCGGAAATGTACACAAGCCTGTCCACCAATTCGGGCACCGCGTTGCCCACTCCCGTGATGGTGGTCCCGCCAAGGCTTGCGCCTACCAGCACCACAGGTCCGTACCGGGCCACTCGGCGGACGACGTCAACCACCATGCCCACGTTGTCCTGCAAGGTGACGTCAGCCAGCGTCGAAGGCTCGACCGCCCAGGCGTCCAGGTCCTGGGGGGCCTGATAGGCCACCGGGTACTGCGCGTCAAAGCCGTGGCCCGGTAGATCGACGGCGAAGCTGCGCTGGCCGAGCAGCGCAAGTTCCCGCTGGACGGGCACCCACATGAACGAACTGGAGCCAGAGCCGTGGACCAGTACGAACGTAGGGCCGACGTGGTGAGTACTCATGGCCCGGATCGTAACGACCACACCGCGGCCTGACCTCTGGTTTTCGACAGCGGCCTGGCCGGGCGACATTGAGCTTTGACTGATGCGGCCGTCGGGCCGCCCTGGTCGTCCAGGCGGATGAAGCTCGCCACAGTGTCCACGACATCGTGAGCACCGATTCCGGCAAGTGGCACCTCCGGGTCGTGACAAATCACATGCGGCGCACCTCGGCCGACCAGTACGGTCGCGGGGATGACCAACACGGAGACGGACTGGCTCCAGCTCAACCGTGAGAACTGGGACGACAGGGTCCGTGTTCACGTGGTCAGCAACTTCTACGACCTGCCCGGATTCCGAGCCGGCGGGTCCACGCTGCGTTCGTTCGCACACGGTAAGGGTCTGGAACACGACTACTTCCAGATCCAGGCTGAGACCTACGACTTCCCGCACACCTGCACCGACGGCCCTCCGCTCACCCCTGACGAAGCCGGAGACCGTCAGGACTGACCTGCTCGGGCGGGGACAGATTCCCGCCCGCGGTCGCCCGCGTTCCGGCAGGCCGAAGTCACTCAGCGCAGTACGGCCGCCAGCAGGTCGGTGCCCAGCGCCGTCAGATCGGGAAGATTGAGGGTGTAGCGGACGTAACGACCGTGCCGCCGGGACGTGAGCAGGCCCGCGCGGCGCAGGACAGCGAGGTGGCGGGAAACCTCCGGGGGCGAAAGTTCCCAGACGTGGGCCAGCTCAGCGGTGGTGTGCGGGCCGCGAGCCAGGGTGCGCAGCAGCCGCAGCCGTACCGGATGCGCGAGTGCCTCCAGCCGTAGTGTGACCGTTTCCAGCGATACCGGCTCTGACGGACTCGGCTCGGCCACGGGGTACTGCACCACCGGCTGCCACCCGGGCGCGTGGACCACCACCAGGTGCGGGCTGCCGAAGACACTGGGGATGAAGGTGACCCCGGTGCCGTGGGCGGCGGTCGCCTTGTCCTGCAGTTTGTCCACGACGATGCAGTCGCCGTCCGGTGCCAGGGTGACCGCGCCGGAGACCGATGCGAGTGCCGCTCCGATGCCCTGGCGCTTCAGCAGGTCATTCTTCAGGCGCAGGTCGGTGGCGAGCCGCACGGCGACGCCCGTCCAGGCGGCGTCGAAGAAGGCCTCGGCGCACTGTTCGAGGGTGTGGCGCACTCGCGCCCGCACAGCGGCCGGGTCGGCGAGCAGCCGTTCCGCGAAGGCATCCTGCCGCGCGCCGCGGGCCTGGGCCAGGTCCAGGGCCCGCTCGCGCGCAGTGGCGTCGGTGAGCGGCGACGGTGCGGCGAAGTGGGTCCGGTTGCCGCCGCACGTGGTGACGAGGGCGGCGGTCACATACGTTTCGTCGTCGATCCGGTCCACGTCGTCCAACTCCTCGGCGAGGGTCGGCCGAGGCCGGGCGGGGATCAGGAAGTCGGCTTGTGAGGAACGCCAGAGGAACTCCGCCTCCCGCAACCGCTCGGCCAGCTCCGGCCGCAGCCCGGCCCAGACATCCCCGGCCCAGCCGGCGAGCTGCGGATGGTGCCCGGGTTCGGCCAGTACGTGCAGCATCGCGGTCAGCTCGGCGAGCGGGGAGGCGGCGAACCGCAGTCGCTCGGACGGCAGACCGCTGATGTCGATCCTCAATGTCACCCCTCATCATCACTGATCGGATGGCCGACTACGGCGTCGGTTGACGGTGTCCGTCAACCGACGTGCCCAGCCCGGCCGCCGAACGCACCGTTTGACGCCATGACAACCACCACCAAGATCCGGCCGCGCGCCCTCGTCCGTGCCTCCGGAGGCCCCCGAGATGCCGTCGCCCTGGCCGTGGACGCGCTCGGCACCGGCCTGCTGCGGCCCTTTCTGCTGCTCTACGGGGTGACGGTGCTGAAGCTGTCCGCTCCGGTCACCGGTACTGCCATGACGGTCGGCGTCGTCGCGGGTCTGGTGTGTATGCCCGCGGTGGGCCGATGGCTGGACCGGGGCGCACGCAGCACGGTCGTGGCAGCGTCGATGCTGGTGCGGGTGGTGGGCGTGGCGCTGCTGCTGGCCACCCCGGCGGGGCACGTCTGGCTCTTCGCGACGGCGGCGCTCTTCCTCGGCATCGGCAACCAGGCGTGGCCGGCCGCCCACGCCGCTCTCGTGGCCACGGTCGCCCACGGCCGGGAACGTGATGCGGCTCTTGCGGCAGGCCGTGCTCTGCGCAACGCCGGTCTGGGCGTGGGCGCGCTCATCGCCACCGTATGCCTGGCGGGCGGCACCACCGCACTGCAGGCGCTGGCAGCCGTCACCGGGCTCGCCTATCTCGCCGCGGCGGCCTTGGCATGGTCGGTCCATCTGCACGCGCATCCGGCCGCTACCCCGGCCAAGGACAGCGACGGCGGGCCCGCACCCCGGATGCGCGCGCTGCTGGCCGCCAACGTGGTCTACGTCTCCTCAACGTCCCCGAAATCGCGCTTCCTCTGATCCTGGTGACACAGTTGCACGCGTCCCCGGTGTGGTCGGCAGCCATCTTCGTGGCCAACACGGTGCTGGTGGTCACCCTGCAGGTTCCGGTCACCGTCCTGATGTCCCGCTTCTCCCGGCGGACCGTGCTGGCTCTCGCCGGCTTGGTACTCACCGCGTCCTACCTCGGTTTCCTCGCGGTCACCTCACTGGGACACGGCTGGGGTGCCCCGGCCGTCGCCATGGTGTCCGTGGTCTGCACCATCGGCGAGATCATCTATGCCGGCAGCGCCACCGCGCTCGTCACCGCCCTCGCCCCGGCCCATGTCCTGGGACGCGTCCTCGCCCGCTTCGAGCTCTCCACGGGCTTCGGCCTCGCCGTCTCCCCGGTGGTCATCACCGCTCTCGCCCCTCACGGCTCGGCCGCCCTCTGGGGCAGCCTCGCCGGTGTGACGCTCCTCTCCTCCTTCGCCGTCGCCACCGAGAAGGATCAAGCAACGCGGCTCAGCGGTCGCTGCCGCCAGGCGCGACCAGGCTCGTGAGCCCGGCAGCGGCACGACGTGCTGCTCGACACGGCCTCAGGGCTGTCTTACGCGGTGTCCACGCGCTCACGTCTCATGGGCCATGGCATTTCCTCATGGCCCGTCAGGGTGTGCGAACGCTAACCGGTACGCACCCGTTGACGACGCGGCCCATACCGGTTCGGTAGCGTCCTCGGTACGGCTGTCATGCCGTCCGCCTGCGAGTGTTGCGGGGCTTGCTGGTCAGCCACCGCCGCGACGCCCGCCGGGCAGTCGCCGACCTCAGGCCGCGGCGCGTTCGGCGAGTGGGCGGCGCCGCAAGGCGGTGTCGGTCAGCGATCGCGGCGGGAAGGAGACGCTGGGGTTGTACCGGTTCACCCCGGGCGGCACGATCTCGTCGATCCGGTCGAGGGCCGCATCATCCAGGGTGAGCGCGGCGCCCTTGACCAGATCCTCCAGCTGTTGCATCGTCCGCGGTCCGATGATCGCCGAGGTGACGGCCGGGTGGGCCACGGTGAAAGCTACGGCGAGCTGCGGGAGGGTGCAGCCGATGCTTGTCGCGAGTTCGACGAGCTGTTCGACGGCATCGAGCTTGGCGGCGTTTTCGGCGATCTCGGGATCGAAGAACGCCGGGCGGAGCGCGGCACGGCCGGCTGCCAGGTCGATGGGCTGGTCCTTGCGGTGCTTGCCGGTGAGGAACCCGAAGGCGAGGGGGCTCCAGACCAGTACTCCCATTCCGTAGCGCTCGCAGACGGGCAGGAGCGAGGCCTCGATCCCGCGGGCCAGAATCGAGTAGGGCGGCTGGGCGGTGCGGAAACGTCCGAGGCTGCGGCGCTCGGAGACATGGTGTGCCTCGACGATCTCCTCGGCCGGGAAGTTCGAGCAACCGAAGGCGCGGATCTTTCCCTGGCGCACGAGGTCGCTGAGCACCGAGAGCGTCTCCTCGATGTCCGTGGAGTGGTCGGGGAAGTGGACCTGGTAGAGGTCGATCCAGTCAGTGTTCAGGCGCCTGAGGCTGTCCTCGACCGCCTTGAGGATCCAACGCCGCGAGTTGCCACTGCGGTTGCGGCCCTCGCCCATCTGAAAGTGGACCTTGGTGGCGAGTACGACGTCGTCACGGCGTCCCCGCAGCGCCTTTCCGACGATCTCCTCGGACTCACCCTGTCCGTACATGTCCGCGGTGTCGACAAAGTTGATCCCCTGGTCGAGGGCGGCGTGGATGATGCGGACACAATCGTCGTGGTCGGGGTTGCAGCCATCCTGGAACATCATGGTCCCGAGGCAGTGGACACTGACCTCGATACCGGTTCTGCCGAGGGTGCGATAGCGCATGGTGATGCTCCCTGTTCAGTTCAACCGATCACGCAGAGCGACAGAAGTGTCGAACGCACGAGTCACCCTAGGAACTAGACTCGGCTCTAGATCAACCCCGTTACTCTGACCGCCATGGCAGAGATCACGACAAGTCTGAGCATCGGACAGGTCGCCGAACGCACCGGTTTGAGCGTTCACGCGCTGCGCTTCTACGAGCGCGAGGGCCTCTTCGTCAACGACGTGCGACGCGGACCCGGCGGACGCCGCGTCTACAGCGAGGATGACGTGGACTGGCTGACCGTCTGCATCATTCTCCGCGCCTCAGGCATGCCCCTGCCCGCGCTTCGCCGATACGCCGACCTCGTCAGAGAAGGCGCCGGTAACGAGGAAGAACGGCTCACGCTCATGCGCGAGCACCACGAGCACGTCACCGCCCAGATCGGCAGGCTCACTCAGTCCCTGGACCTGATCAGGTTCAAGGTCGGGGTGTACGAGGACCTTGTCGACCAAGGCAGCGTCGCCGCCCATCAATGCCACGCCCCATCCCCTTCGGCTGACGAAGAACGCACGCCACTGCTTCGCCACGAAGCAGTGGCCGAGTAACCGGCGGCGCTCCATGATCGCCCTTCGCCGCCTCACCCTTCGCCCCCTCACCGCCCCCGTGTCGCGCCGCGGGCAGCAGGAGGCGGCGGAAAGGGCGACCAGCCCGCCCAGCAGGACCGGTCGGGCTCCGACACGTCGGCGAAGGTGCGGAACACCGGCTTGAGGACGACTTCCGCGCCGTCGTACAGCGTCGGCAGCACCCCCGGACAGACCATCGACCGGGCCGGATCGGCATCGCCGGCACCGAGGAACGACCTGTGACAAGCAGGCGGACGCTACGCCGGGAAGAGCTCGGGCAGCAGCCGGTGGGCGTCGGCGCGGGCCGGTGCGACCGCGTCGACGGGCGCCGACGACGCCGGCCAGCGCAGCGTTACGCCGATGTCTGCCCAGCCACCGACGGTGGCCAGGAACTTGTCCAGCGCCGGGTTGGACAGCCCGCGGGCCTGCAACGGCGCGAGGTGCCGGGCGAAGAACTCGCCGATGCGCCGCTCCACGTCAGCGGCCGCGGCAGGATCCGTCATCATCAGCCGATACCACGCGACCGCGCCGCGAGGCATCATGGCTGCGATGTTGGAGTAGCTGCCGTGCGCGCCACGGGCCAGCCCGGACGCCAGCAGGTGGCCCGGCACGAAGATCGACAGCTGGGGCACGGCCTCCGCCATGGCCGCGTACCAGGCGTCGTCGCCCCCGGCCATCTTGACCCCGACGAGTTGGGGGACCTGGGCAGTCACCCGTTTGAGAAGCGGCGGCGGCACCTGGGTCTTGGCGTGCGGCGGGTTGTAGAGCACCAGTGGCACGTCGCCGGCGGTCTCGGCTGCACCGACCAGGAATCGCACGACCTCGTCGTCGCTCAGCGGGACCCAGTCCGGCAGGATCACCTGGATGGCGCCCGGCCGGAGCGCGGCCGCGCGCCCGATGCGATCGAGCATCGTCCGCGTGGCCGGATGCGAGGCACCGATCTGGTACGGCAGCCCGGCCGCCTCGCACCGCTGCGCCAGCATCGCGTTCACCCGGTCGAACTCGGCTTCGTCGAGGGTGTGGAACTCGCCTGCGGTGCCGTGAGCGTAGATGCCGTCGATGCCGCTGGTCAGCAGCACGTCGAGCTGGCCCGCCAGCCGGTCCCAGACGATGTCGCCTCGCCCCTCGATGGGGAGCAGAAGCGTTCCCCACACTCCGGTGACCTGGTCCGCCGCCAATGGCTTCATCGACGCTCCCTCTCGACGCGGCGAGTCTAGATGATCGGTTTTGTGGCGGCCGGTCCTGCGAGTGGACCGGTTCCCGGCGACCCGTGGTGAACCTGCACGTGGTACTCCACGTGTCGGCATACACCCTCATCTGGGGGTGTATGGGGTCTATGCGGGCTGATCGATAAGGAGAGAGTTCCATTGGCTATCGGGTTCGTATCCGGCACACGCTGCATGGTGAGCGATGAGTTCGGGCGGCGGATCGGGTCTGCCCTGGTATGACTCGAATCATCGCTGACATCTCGGTCTCCCTCGACGGCTTCGTCACCGGGCCCGACCCCGGCCCGGACAACGGTCTGGGTACCGGCGGCGAGGCCCTGCACACATGGGCGTTTTCCGACGACCCCGACGACCGCCGGGTCCTGCGCGAGGCGACCGCCCGCTCCGGCGCCGTCGTCCTCGGCCGTCGGCTCTTCGACGTGGTCGACGGCCCGAACGGCTGGGACGACAAGTGCGGCTACGGCGCCGGCGAGGTCGGCAAGCCCGCGTTCGTCGTTGTGACGAACTCGCCGCCGGAGTCGGTGCGGCTCACCGACCTCGACTGGACGTTCGTCACCACCGGCCTGCCCGACGCCCTCACCACCGCGCGCGAGCGTGCCGAGGCGGCGTCGTCGGACAGCGGCAAGGACCTCGATGTCGTCCTCATGGGCGGCGGCGCCACGATCGGCTCGGCGCTGGACGCCGGGCTGCTCGATGCGCTGACGCTGCACCTCGCGCCCGTCGTGCTGGGCGCCGGGACGCCCCTGTTCACCGGCGGAGCGCCGCGCACATTGGTGCAGCGGAGTGTGACCTCGACATCGACCGCTACACACCTGACCTACGACGTCCTCTGACGACGTCGTTGCGGAACTCCGGTCAGTCCTGACCACACGACTCTTGCTTCGGGGATCGAGGACAGGCGCCGGTGGTTCGGTCAGGCGGCGTAACGGAGCATCGCCGGGTCGGCCGGGGCCGGGGCGTGGGTCACGGTCGCGTGCACGGGGCGGGCGGTGCGGACGGTGGCGGTGGCCTGCGAGCGGTTCCGTGCGAAGACGAGGAGGCGCAGTACCGCGAACCGTGCGGCACCGGTGAGTGCGGAGGCGGACAGGTAGACGATCTGCTCGAGTATCGCGCCAGGTGCCGCCACCAGTTGCTGCAGGGCAACCATCGCCATGCAGGTCACCCCGTATGCGGCGGCTGCGGATCCGGCCGACTGGGCATGCTGGCGCCGGGTCGCGCGCCCGCCCGCGCCGAAGGTGAAGCGGGCGTGCAACTCGGTGGCGAGGAGCGTGGAAACCGCGGTGATGACGGCGTTGGCCAGGACCCAGGGAATCCAGGAGGCGAGGGCCGTCACGGCGAAGCTGGAGGCGATCCCCACACCGCCGCCGCAGACCACGAAGCGGGCGAAGGCGGTGAAGGCGCCGGGCGCCGCCTGCTCCTGGCTCTGTGCTGTCTCCATGATCCGACCCCTTTGATGGCTCACTCCGCGAAACGCGCGCCCCTCGGCCTCGATCCCCGAAGCAAGAGTCGTGTGGTCAGGACTGACCGGAGTTCCGCAACGACGTCGTCAGAGGACGTCGGAG
>NZ_JBSFMM010000157.1:0-26681 GCF_053599555.1 Streptomyces sp. NPDC000941 | reverse complement strand
GCCCAGGGCGCCCGCCGCACCGCGCGCAGCGCACGGCGGCGGCGCAGCCCGGTGAGCCGGTCGGTGAACAGGAGCCCGTCGAGGTGGTCGCACTCGTGCTGCAGACAGCGCGCGAAGAAGCCCGTGCCCTCCACCCGCACCGGCTCCCCGGTCACCGTCACGCCCGCCACGACCGCGTGGTCGTGGCGTACGGTGCCCGCCTCGATACCGGGCAGCGACAGACAGCCCTCCGGCCCCCGCACCGTCACCCCGTCGGCCTCGACCAGCCGCGGATTGACCACATGCCCCAGGTGCCGGCGGTCCTCGTCGTCCGGGCAGTCGTAGACGAACACCCGCAGGCCGACCCCGACCTGGTTGGCGGCGAGCCCGACGCCCTGCGCCGCGTACATCGTCGCGTACATGTCCTCGACCAGCCGGGCGAGGGCCGCGTCGAAGGCGGTGACCTCCTCGCAGGGGGTGGCCAGCACCGGATCGCCGAGCAGCCGCATCGGCCGCACCAGTCCGCGACTGCCGGGGATCGCGCCGTTTCGCATGGCAGCAAAGCCTACGTGCCCGGCGCGGTGCGCACGGCCCGTCCGCGGGCCGACGCGGGGCACCTGCCGGTGGTATCCCGGGCGCGGGCCAGGCGTCGCGGGCCCGGGAAGATCGGGGAGACGGTCCCGGTTGTGCGGGTGAGATTCGGGAGAGCGCCCGGATCTCGATAGGCTGATCCCCGACCGTGGCCTCCCGGCTGGCGATTCGGCGCGGAGGGGAACGTACCACCGGCGCCTCAGGGGGCAAGCGCGGCGCCGGTATGCGAGGAGGACGAAGACGATGGCAGGCAACTCGGAGCCGCTGTCGCCGCGGGCCAAGCTGGCCGTGACGGCGGGCAAGGCCGCGGCAGCGGTGTCGCGGGCGGCGGGCCGCGGCAGTGGATCGGTGATCGGCGGCAAGGTGGCCCTGCGGCTCGACCCCGAGCTGCTGGGCAGGCTGGCGCGGCACCTGGACGTGATCCTGGTGTCGGCGACCAACGGAAAGACCACGACCACCCGGCTCATCGCCGAGGCGCTGCGAGCGGCCGGACCGGTCGTCTCCAACGCGCTCGGCGCCAATATGCCCGCCGGTATCACCTCGGCCCTCGCCGGCGGCTCCGACGCCCGCTACGGCGTGATCGAGGTCGACGAGAAGTATCTCGCCGGTGTGGCGCGCGATACGGAGCCCAAGGCCATCGCGCTGCTCAACCTCTCGCGCGACCAGCTCGACCGGGCCGCCGAGACGCGCATGCTGGCTGAGAAGTGGCGTGAGGGGCTGAGCGGCACCAAGGCCGTGGTGATCGCCAACGCGGACGATCCGCTGATCGTCTGGGCCGCCTCCTCCTCGCCCAATGTGGTCTGGGTCGCGGCGGGCCAGGAGTGGAAGGACGACGCCTGGTCCTGCCCGTCCTGCGGCGGTGTGCTGCAGCGCCCCGGCGACGACTGGGTCTGCGCCGACTGCGGCTTCCGCCGCCCCGTCCCCACCTGGGCGCTCAACGGCGACTACGTGCTGGACCCGCACGGCTCGGCCTGGCCGATCCACCTGCAGCTCCCCGGCCGCGCCAACAAGGCCAACGCCGCCACCTCGGCGGCCGTCGCGGCGACCTTCGGGGTGCCGCCGCAGGTGGCGCTGGAGCGGATGTACCAGGTCCAGGCGGTCGCCGGACGGTACGACGTGGTCACCTTCCAGGAGCGCCAGCTGCGGCTGCTGCTGGCCAAGAACCCCGCCGGCTGGCTGGAGACCTTCTCCCTGATCGACCCGCCGCCCACCCCGGTGATCCTCTCGGTGAACGCCCGCGGCGCGGACGGCACCGACACCTCCTGGCTGTGGGATGTGGACTACACCCGGCTCGCCGGGCATCCGATCTGTGTGATCGGCGACCGCAAGCTGGACCTGGCGGTGCGGCTGGAGGTCGCCGGGCTGGACTTCCGGGTCTGCCAGACCGTGGACGAGGCCGTGCAGATCGCCCCGCCCGGCCGGATCGAGGCGATCGCCAACTACACCGCGTTCCAGGACCTGCGCCGCCGCGTGGGCAACTGAGTCCGCACGACCGAGTCCGCACGAGCGAAAAGGGCATACGGAATTGCGACGGATGAACCAGAACAGCCTGCGTCTGGTGTGGGTCTACCCGGACCTGCTGAGCACGTACGGCGACCAGGGGAACGCGCTGGTGGTGGAGCGCCGGGCGCGCCAGCGCGGGCTGGACGTCTCCCGCCTCGACGTCCGCTCCGACCAGCAGATCCCGACCTCCGGTGACATCTATCTGATCGGCGGCGGCGAGGACCGGCCGCAGCGGCTGGCGGCCGAGCGGCTGCGCCGCGACGGCGGGCTGAACCGCGCGGTGGCCAACGGCGCCATCGTGTTCTCGGTGTGCGCGGGCTACCAGATCCTGGGGCACGAGTTCATCAACGACCTCGGACAGCGCGAGCCGGGCCTGGGGCTGCTCGATGTGGTCAGCACCCGCGGCGAGGGCGAGCGCTGCGTCGGCGATGTGCTGGGCGATATCGACGACCGGCTGGGGCTGCCGCCGCTGACCGGCTTCGAGAACCACCAGGGCGTCACCCACCTCGGCCCGGCCGCGCGCCCCTTCGCGCGCGTCCGGTTCGGCAACGGCAACGGCACGGGCGACGGCACCGAGGGCGCGTACAACGACACCGTCTTCGGCACCTACATGCACGGCCCGGTGATGGCGCGCAACCCGCATATCGCGGACCTGCTGCTCAAGCTGGCGCTGGATGTCAACGCGCTGCCGCCGGTGAACGACCAGTGGTACGACGCGCTGCGCAACGAGCGGATCGCGGCGGCCACCCAGGCCACCGCGTAGCCGGAAGCCGGCTCCGGGCCACACCGGCCGCCCGCATGGCGGACAGACCAAGGACCCGCCACCCCCCTCGCTTGTAGGGTGGCGGGGTCCCGCCGGACACCGCGGTCCGGCCGTCAGCCCACACTGCAGAGGTATCAGGGCCATGCGCATTGGTGTGCTCACATCCGGCGGCGACTGCCCCGGCCTGAACGCTGTGATCAGGTCCATCGTGCACCGCGCGGTCGTCGACCACGGCGACGAGGTGATCGGCTTCCAGGACGGCTGGAAGGGCCTGCTGGAGTGCGACTACCGCAAGCTCGACCTGGACGCCGTGGGCGGCATCCTGGCGCTGGGCGGCACCATCCTCGGCTCCACCCGGGTGCAGCCCACGCGGCTGCGCGAGGGCGTGGAGCGCGCCAAGGGGCATGTCGCCGAGCTCGGCCTGGACGCGATCATCCCGATCGGCGGCGAGGGCACGCTCAAGGCGGCCCGGCTGCTGTCGGACTCCGGGCTGCCGATCGTCGGCGTCCCCAAGACGATCGACAACGACATCACGTCCACCGATGTGACCTTCGGCTTCGATACGGCGGTCGGGGTCGCCACCGAGGCCCTGGACCGGCTGAAGACCACCGCCGAGTCACATCAGCGGGTGCTGATCGTCGAGGTCATGGGGCGGCACACCGGCTGGATCGCGCTGCACTCCGGTATGGCCGCGGGCGCCCACGCGATCGTGGTGCCGGAGCGCCCGTTCCATATCGACGAGCTGACCAAGGTCGTCGGGGCGCGCTTCGAGGCGGGCAAGAAGTTCGCCATCGTGGTCGTGGCCGAGGGCGCCAAGCCGCAAGAGGGCACCATGGCCTTCGAGACAAGCGGCACGGACGTCTACGGCCATGAGCGGTTCGCCGGGGTGGCCCGGCAGCTCGCGGTCGAGCTGGAGCGGCGCCTGGAGAAGGAGGCGCGGCCGGTGATCCTGGGCCATGTCCAGCGGGGTGGCACGCCGACGGCGTACGACCGGGTGCTGGCCACCCGGTTCGGCTGGCACGCGGTCGAGGCCGTACACCGCGGCGCCTTCGGGCAGATGACCGCGCTGCGCGGTACGGACATCACGCTCGTACCGCTCGCGGAGGCCGTCGAACACCTCAAAACGGTACCCGCGGAGCGGTACGCGGAGGCCGAGTGCGTACTCTGAGTACCGCGTCAGCCAAGAACTGAGGCTGACGCCGGGACCATCAATTGCGCCACCCCCACGGCGAGCGACCACCTCCGCGAAAGCGGCGCCGGTTCAGGCGCAAAGGGGAGATCAATACATGGATCACGGCGGGCACGGCATGCCCATGGATCTGCCGCCGTTCACGCTGGCGCGCGGGCTGGAGTTCGGCGGGGACACGTTCTTCCTGATCGGCTGTGTGGTGGCGCTCGCCCTGTACGGCTGGGGCGTGGCGCGGCTGATGCGGCGCGGCGACCGCTGGCCGGCGGGCCGGACCGTGTCGTTCGTGCTGGGCGTCCTGACCATCGCGCTGGTGATGTGCACCAAGCTCAATGACTACGGCATGGTCATGTTCAGCGTGCACATGGTCCAGCACATGGTCGTCAGTATGGTCTCCCCGATCCTGCTGCTGCTCGGCGCCCCGGTGACGCTGACCCTGCGGGCCCTGCCGACGGCTGGGCGCGGCCGCAAGGGGGTCAGGGAGCTGCTGGTCGCGCTGTTGCACAGCCGCTATATGCGGATCGTCAGCCACCCGGCGTTCACGATCCCGATGTTCATCGCGAGCCTCTACGCGCTCTACTTCACCCCGCTCTTCGACTTCCTCATGGAGAGCAAGGCCGGGCATATCGCGATGATGTCCCACTTCCTGCTGGTGGGCCTGTTCTTCTTCTGGCCCATCATGGGCGTGGACCCGGGCCCGCACCGGCCGGGCTATGTGATGCGGATGCTGGAGCTCTTCGCGGGCATGCCCTTCCACGCCTTCTTCGGGATCGCCCTGATGATGGCGAGCGAGCCCATGATCGGCACGTACGACCACCCGCCCGCCTCACTCGGCATCGACGCGCTGTCCGACCAGACGGCGGCGGGCGGTATCGCCTGGGCCTTCAGCGAGATCCCCTCGGTGATCGTCCTGGTGGCGCTGCTCGCCCAGTGGTACAAGTCCGACCAGCGCCAGGCGCGGCGCGCGGACCGTATGGCGGACCGGGACGGCGACCAGGAGCTCGCCGCGTACAACGCCTATCTGGCCTCACTCCAGACCCGCGGCCGCTGACCACTTCGCGCCACCCGGCCGTCCCACCGCCCTCACTGCCGACGTCGTCCAGCGTCTAGCGGTGAGGGCGGTTCCGTACGACCATGTCCTCCTGGCCGTTGAGGAGGTTGCGGGGAATGCCCGGATCTGCGAAGGCGATGACAGCGTGCACGGTGGGGGGCCTGGTCCTGGTGACCGCGTACTCGGTGGCCCTCGGCAGCAATGGATGGCTCTGGTTCGGCTGGGTGGTGCTCGGCCTGCTCACCGTCGGGGTGGTCGTGGCCCGGGCCTGAGCCGGTGCCACAGGGACCGCCACCACGACCGGTGCCGGGAGCGCCGCGCGGGCGGCGGCTCCGACGCGTCCGGCCGGTCCGCCGCATGCAGCCGGTCCAATGCCTTCGACTGAGGCGAGGGGGCCGGCTGGGGCGCGGAGCGGGCCGGGAAGTGCGGTGCCAGCAGGCCCGTCTCGGTCTCCAGGGTGTCCGAATCGCCCCCGCGCGGCGTGAACTCGGCGGGCAGCGACACCAGGTGGCGGGAGATCCATGAGGCCGTCCAGCTCAGCTCGGTCTCGGGGACCGCGAGCCGCAGATCGGGCAGGCGCAGCAGCAGGGTGTCGATGCCGGTGTCGGTGATGGCGCGGCCGATGTCCTGGCCGGGGCATTCATGCGGCCCGCCGCTGAAGGAGAGATGCGAGCGGTTGCCGTACATGGGTGCGGCGATGTCGGGGCGGACGGCGGGGTCGACGTTTCCGGCGGCCAGGCCGAGCAGCAGCATGTCCCCGGCCCTGATCTGCCGCCCGCCCAGCTCCGTATCCCCGGTCGCCCAGCGGCCGGGGATCACGGCGAGCGGCGGTTCGTTCCACAGCACATGCTCGATGGCGTCCGGCAGCGTCATATGGCCGCCGGCCAGGGTGGCGCGGAAGCGCGGGTCGGTGAGCATCATCCGCAGCGTGTTGGTCATCAGGTTGGTGGTGGTCTCGTTGCCGGTGAGCAGCACCAGCCGCAGATGCTGGACGACCTCCTCCTCGGTCAGCCCGGAGGGGTGCTCGAGCAGCCAGGAGGCCAGGTCCGAACCGGGCTCGGCGCGTTTGCGCGCCACCAGGTTCTCCAGGGCCTCGGTGACGTACGCGTCGCTGTTGAGGGCCGTCTCCGTGCCCTGCATCAGGTCCCGGGTGGCCTCGACCAGGCGCGGGCCGTACTCGTCGGGCATGCCGAGCAGATGGGTGAGCACCAGCATGGGCAACTGCTCGGTGAATCCGCTCACCAGCTCGGCGTGCCCGTCGGCGACGAACTCGTCGACCAACTGATGGGTGAACCGGGTGACCGCGCGGCGCATCCCGCGCCGGTCGAAGCGGTTCATGCTCTCGGTGAGCGCCGCGCGCAGCCGCTCGTGCTCGGCGCCGTCGGCGAAGGTGCACATGGGCTGCCAGCCGACCACCGGCAGCAGCGGCGAGTCGGGGGCGACCCGGCCCTCGCGCCAGTCGCCCCAGTGGCGGGAGTCGCGGGAGAAGCGGGAGGGGGTACGGGCCACTTCCAGGTTCTCCCGGTAGCCCAGCAGCAGCCACGCGGGCAGATCGCCGGCCAGCCGTACGGGGGCCACCGCGCCGTGCTCGGCGCGCAGCCACTCGTAGAAGCCCTTCGGGTCGGCTTCGTGCTCGGGCCCGAAGAGATCCCCCGCGGTGCCGGAGCGGATGGCGGCGTGGGCGGGGCATCCGGGAGGAGGCGCGGCGCCGAGGTGGTCCGTGCCGGGGTGGTCGGGAGGAGGGGTCACGGGGTCTCCGGGGTCACGGTGGTGAGGGAGTGCAGATAGCGCACAAGTGTCAGCAGGGTGTCGCGGCTGGACCCGCGGTCCCGGGCGTCGCAGTCGACCATGGGTACGGAGTCGGGCAGGTCCATCGCGGTGCGCAGTTCGGACATGGGGTAGACGGGTGCGTGGGGGAAGGCGTTGATCGCGACGACGAAGGGCACGGCGCGCTCCTCCAGCCGTCCGACCGCGTCGAAGCTGACCTCCAGGCGCCGGGTGTCGATGAGTACGACGGCGCCCAGGGCTCCCTCGAACAGGCCGTCCCACAGGAACCAGAAGCGCTCCTGGCCGGGTGTGCCGAACAGATAGAGCACCAGTTGGTCGTTCAGGCTGATCCGGCCGAAGTCCATCGCCACGGTGGTCTCGGTCTTGCGCTCCACCCCGGCGATATCGTCCACGCCGACGCCGGCCTGGGTCATGGTCTCCTCGGTGGTCAGCGGCCGGATCTCGCTCACCGAGCCGACCATCGTCGTCTTCCCGACGCCGAACCCCCCGACGATCACCACCTTGACCGCCGCGCTCACCGAGGACGGCAGGGTGTCCTCGCTGCGCGGTCCGACGAGCGCTCCAGGGCCGGCGAGCGTTTCAGAGCCGGCGAACGCTTCAGAGCTTCTGTAGTCCATGCATCACCGCTTGGAGGAGTTCGACGTCGGGCAGCGCGGCGACGGGGACCGGCGCCCGGGTTTCCACCCGCTCGTCCCTGAGCAGGTCCGTGAGCAGCAGGGTGACCGACGAGACGGGCAGGGCCAGATACGCGGAGATCTCGGCGACGGACAGCGGGAACTGACACATCCGCAGGACGGACGCGCACTCGGGGCGCATCCCCGGCTCCGGCTCGGCCCGCGCCACGACCAGGGTGACCAGTTCGACGTCCGCCCGCCCGGACCGGCGCGGGCGGTCGTCGGCGAAGGAGTACAGCCGGTCGGGGACACCGTCGGCACGGCGCCCCCGAGGTTCGCTCATGCGCTCCGCCCGTCGACGCGTGGTGGGCTGCTGAGGTGTCCGCCGACCCGGGCCACCAGGTCTCGCATGCACTGGCCCATGAGCCCGGCGTCCACGGTGTCGTCGGCCAGCACCGCCAGATACGCCCCGGCGCCCGCCGCCATCAGATAGAAGAATCCGCAGTCGACCTCGATGGCGACCAGTTTCATCCGCCCGTCACCCTCGGGGAGTTCGGCGGCGATCGCCCCCGAGAGGCTTTGCAGCCCCGCACAGGCGGCGGCCAGCCGTTCGGCGGTTTCCTCGTCGGCGCCCATCTTTGCCATGCACAGACCGTCCGAGGAGAGGAGCACCACGTAGTGGGTCTGCGGAACGCTCTTCGCCAGGTCCCGGAGCATCCAGTCCATGTTGTACCGCGGTTGCGTCACTTGCCTATTCACCCTTATCCGACTCATGCGAGATGTTCGACGATTCATCACCGTGCGGCGGACGGCCGGATTCGGTGTTGTCGGCCGCACCGGAAATGCCCTTGAAGAACGGGCCCAGCCACAATCCCGGCTCCACGGGCGGCTTTTCCTGCACCGGGGGCGCCGGGCGCGCGGGCTCTGCGCCGTTCGCGACGCCGGTGTCGACACGGACTGCCCGGGTGACGTGAGGCATCCGACGGCGGCGCTGTGGCAGTCCGGCCGTGTTCTGCGGCGGCACTCCGCCCGCGTTCTGCGGCGGCATCCCGACCGTGTTGTGCTCCATGGTGGGCGGCGCCGCGACGCGGCCGAAGTCGGGCGGGCCGCCGGTGCGTGCCGACGTCGGGCTGGGCTTCCAGCCGGCGGGCGGGTTGGGCTTCGCCCTGGTCACGGGCTTGGGCGGAGGCAGCTTGGCGGCGCGGGCGACCAGGCCACCGGGCGCGGGGGTGGGGCAGATGATGCTCTGCGGCACGACCAGGACCGCGCGGACGCCGCCGTACGCGGAGGGGCGCAGCGAGAACTGGAAGCGGTGCTTGTGGGCGAGTCTGCCGACCACTGAGAGCCCCAGGCGCGGCGTCTCGCCCAGATCGTTGAGGTCGAGTCCGGCCGAGGCCTGGGCCAGCGTCAGCTCGATGCGCTTGCGGGCCTCGTCCGTCAGGCCCACCCCGGCGTCCTCGATTTCGACGGCGACCCCGGACTGGACCTCGACCGCGGTCAGATGCACCCGGGTCTTCGGCGGTGAGTAGCGGGTGGCGTTGTCCAGCAGTTCGGCCATGGCGTGGATCAGCGGCTCGACGCCCGGGCCGACGATGCCGACGTCCGCCACCGAGTGCAGTTCGACCCGCGGGTACTCCAGGATCCGGGAGATGGCGCCGCGGCAGACGTTGTACAGCGGGATCGGGTCCCGCCACTGACGCCCCGCGTGGGAGTCGCCGAGTACGGAGATGCTGTCGGCCAACCTGCCGATCAGCGCGTTTCCATGATCGAGGTGGAGGAGATCGTGGTACATCTCGTAGTCGGCGCCGTGCTTGTCCTCCATCTCCCGCACGTCGTAGGCCTGCTGGTGGGTGATGGCCTGGACGCGGCGGGCGATGTTGACGAAGGCCCGCTGTGCGGCGTCCCTCAAGTCCTCCTCGAACCGTACGGTCTGCAGCATCTCCCACAGGACCGCCCGGTGCGCGGACTCGAAGTCCGGTTCGAGGCACGGCGCGTGGTCGATGTCCTTCATCACGTCGACGGGCTCCGCGCCGCGCCGCAGCCGGTCCACGGCCGCGGGGAGCACTTCCTTGGCCAGCCGTCTGGTCTCCACCTCCTGGTCGACCAGGCGCTGTCGCAGCACGGCCTCGCGCTCGGCGGCCTTCAGCCGCAGGGCCGCGATGACGCGCCCGCGGCGCACCGCCTCCGCCGCCGCCACGGCCACCGCCAGCGTCGCCGCCAGGCCGCACCAGGCGACCGCCGCCCGCGCCCCGGTGGGGACCCAGGCCACGGCCAGTGCGGCGGCCAGGGCCGTCGCGGCGGGAGGGATCAGCCATACGAGCGCGGAGGCGGGCCGTCGGCCTCCGGGTGACGAGCCGGCAAAAACCATGGGCGTCCTTAAGAAAGGCGGAGACAACAGAGGAGAGAACGACGCGGGAAACCGCGGGCGAAGAGCTCGCTATGAGCCAAGGAGCTTAGCGCTTTCGCCAGACGCCGAGACGAATATGCGTTTTTCTCGAAAATGCACTGATGGGTGAATGGAAACAGCTCAAGACTCGATCAGGTTCTTTCATTTTCATTGCTTCATCGAACTCTTTCTGACCGGCGGCCGTTGCGCCCAGAGCGGATCAGTGCAGGGCGAACCGGCTGTGCCGGGCCTCCGGAGAGCTCGTAGCGTCCGCATATGAGCAACGGAAACGCATTCGTGATCGGGGCGACGGAACAGATCGGGCGGGCGGCGGTGCGCGCGCTCGCCGCCCAGGACGAGCCGGACGGCTTCCCGGAGTTTCCCGTGCCGATCCACGAGTCGCACCCGACCGTCCCGCCGGGCAAGGACACCTACAGCACGGCCAAGGTCGCGCTGGAGCAAGAACTGCTGGGCGCCGGGGACCGGCTGCCGACCACGCTGCTGCGCGCCGGGGCGATCCACGGCCCGTACAGCCCCCTGCCCCGCGAGGCGTACTTCATCAAGCGGGTGCTCGACGGGCGGCCGGTGCGGATCCTCGCCCACGGGGGCACGAGCCGGTTCCACCCGGTGCATGTGGACAACCTCGCCGAGCTGATCCGCCTGGCCGCCCGCAACCCCGGCGGCGCTGGACATGTCGGCGGCGGAGCGCGAGCTGGGCTACCGGGCGGCGACCGGGTATGTCGAATCGCTGCCGGAGACGGTGGAGTGGACGGCCCGTCAGCTGGCGGACGGCCGGGACTGGCGAGAGGCGTTCCCGCTCATGGCGAAGGCCTACGCGCCGCCCCGCGATCTCTTCGACTACGCCACGGAGGACGCGTGGCCGGCCGAGAGCGGGCGGGGCGGGCGGGACGGGCTGGGCGGGCGGTAATTCCGTCGCGCCGTGATCACCGCGGCCGGTAGCCTCGGGCGCCCGATGGACCAAGATGACGCGGAGGTACGTGGATGAGCGGGCGGTTGCGCGCGATCGCCCGTGAGACGGAGCGGATCGTCGCCGAGGGCGGCTACACGGCACCGAGCGGACACGAAGTCCGGCTCGCCGAGCACATCGACCGTGCGATCGAGGGCACGCGTCTCTACGAGCCGGCGCACACGGTGGCGAGCCGACGCGGCTCGGCCCTCGCCGAGGAGATCGCCCGCGTGGCCGCCGAGGCGCTGGGACACCGTGAACAGCCGGATTGCGACACGCGGTTCGAGGTGACCGGAGAGAGCAGCCTGGAAGCCGCACGCAGGCTGACAGCCGGGGTCGACGGGGCCGTGGCGGTGCTGAACTTCGCCTCCGCCCGCAACCCCGGCGGCGGCTATCTGAACGGCGCCCAGGCGCAGGAGGAGGCGCTGTGCCGGGCCTCGGCACTGTACGCGTGCCTGCGCACCGCACCGGACTTCTACGCGGCGCACCGGGCCGACCCGAGCCCCTTCTACAGCGACCGGGTCATCCACTCCCCCGGCGTCCCCGTCTTCCGCGACGACCGGGGCGGGCTGCTCGACGCCTGGTACGAGGTCGGCTTCCTGACCTCGGCCGCGCCGAACGCCGGGGTCATCGCGCAACGTGGCATGGACACCTCGCGCCTCCCCGAGGCGCTGGCCTCGCGCGCCGAGCGGGTGCTGGAGGTGGCCGTCGCGCACGGGTACCGCCACCTCGTGCTGGGCGCCTGGGGGTGCGGGGTGTTCCGGAACGACCCGGCGGCGGTGGCCGAGGCGTTCCGCGCCCATCTGGTGGCCCCCGGGCGCTTCGCGGGGTGCTTCGAGCGCGTCGTCTTCGCCGTGCTCGACCGCCGTACGGACTCGCCGACACGCGCCGCGTTCGCCGCCGCGTTCGGCACGGCCGCCGCGGCCTGACGGCGCCGGGCCCCGCCCCGCGGATGCGTACGCACCCACAGAACGGGGCCCGGCCCCGACTCGCTCCGGCTACTTGGCGGCGGCCGGGACGGGCGTGGCGTGCGGGCCGCACGTCACGTCCGCGGCGTCCACCGTGCCGTTCAGCAGATAGGCGTCCACCCGGTCGTTGATGCAGGAGTTGACCAGCCCGGTGACTCCGTGCGAGCCCGCGTCCTTCTCGGTGATCAGGCGCGAGCCCTTCAGCCGCTTGTGCAGCTCGACGGCGCCGTCGTACGGGGTGGCGGCGTCGCGTGTGCTCTGCACGATGAGCGTCTTGGGCAGACCCTTGTCCGCGCCGACCTCGATCGGGTTCTGCTGCGGGGCGTCCCAGGTGGCACACGGCAGGTTCATCCAGGCGTTCGCCCAGGTCATGAACGGGTAGTCCGTGTGCAGCCGGGTGTTGTCCCGGTCCCAGGTGCGCCAGCTGGTCGGCCACTTGGCGTCCGCGCACTCCACCGCCGTGTAGACGGCGTTGCCGTTCTCCGAGGCGATGTTGCCCGCGGTGTCGGACAGATCCGGGCCCGCCGCCTCGACCAGCTGCTTCTCGTCACCGGCGAGATAGGAGCTCCACACCTCGGCGACCGGGGCCCACGAGGAGTCGTAGTACGGCGCGCTCTGGAAGAAGCCCACCAGCTCGGCCGGGCCGACGACCCCGCCGATCGGGTGCTTCTTGGCGGCCGCGCGCAGCGTCTCCCACTGCTTCTGGACCTTCTCCGGCGTGTCGCCGATGTGGTAGGTCGCGTCGTTCTTGGCGACCCACGCCGTCCAGTCCTTCCAGCGCATCTCGAAGGCGACGTCCTGGTCCAGGTTGGCCTGGTACCAGATCTTCTCCCGCGACGGGTTGACCACGCTGTCGACGATCATGCGGCGCACATGCGTCGGGAAGAGCGTCGCGTACACGCCGCCGATGTAGGTGCCGTAGGACACGCCGAGGTAGTTGAGCTTCTTCTCGCCGAGCGCGGCCCGGATGACGTCGATGTCACGAGCCGTGTTGGGCGTCGTCAGGTACGGCAGCATCCAGCCGCTGCGCTCCGCGCAGCCCTGCGCGTACTCCTTGGCGAGCTTGCGCTGTGCGCGCTTGTCCGCCTCGCTGTCCGGCACCGGGTCCGCCTTCGGCGCCTTGACGTACTCCTGCGGGTCGACGCAGGAGATGGCGGCGGAGTGGCCGACCCCGCGCGGGTCGAAGCCGACGAAGTCGTACGCCTTCGAGGTCTTCGCCCACAGCGGGTTCTTGGTGGTGACCCGGCGCGGGAACTTCAAACCGGAGCCGCCGGGCCCGCCCGGGTTGTAGATCAGCGCACCCTGGCGCTCGGTGGCGCTCCCGGTGTTGCCGATCCGGTCCACGGCGAGCTTGATGGTGCGGCCGTACGGCTTGGCGTAGTCGACCGGGACCGTCACATAGCCGCACTGTATGGGCTTCTCCAGAGCCCAGTCGGCCGGGCAGTCCTGCCAGTCGATGCCCGCCGCGGCGGCCCTGGCCGCGGCGATCTGCACGCCGCGCGCCTCCGCCGCTCCCCCCGGCGTACGCGCCTTCGCGCTGGCCATGGGCGTGGCCAGGGCGCCCGCTATCAGCGCCCCGGTGAGCACACCGCCGGCCGTGCCGAGCATTGCTGTACGTCTCACGTAGCTACTCCCCCTGCAGGTTCGCGCCGCGCGACTGCGGCGATGATCACAGAGTGTCAGTCAGGAGGATCCTCGCGCCTCACTGACCGGTCGGTACAGGGCAAACCGGCGTTTCTTTATCAACACATGAACATCCTGCCATCGGCGCCCCCTTGGGCCGCCTCGCGCCACCCGGCCGCGTCGTCCCGGCCATGTCGCCCCCCGCCATGTTGCCATCCGAAGCGTCGTCCAACAGCCTCCGCAGCCGCAGCGCGTCCGGTGCCACCGCGGTCACCAGAGCGGCGGGGCCCGCGAGCGGGGTGAGCACCGCCGTCTCGCCGAGCTGCCGGACGGATACCGGCCGCTCCTCGAAGGCCGGGTCGACGAGGAGGAGTTGACCGGCGGCCCGATGCCCGGCGAGGACCGCCCCGCCGTCCCAGCCGGGCGTCCCCGGCCCGTAGCCGAGCTCCTGGTCCAGCAGGGCCCGCCCGGCCCGGTACACCGTCAGACGGGCCGTCAGCCGCCCCGGCGGCTCTCCGGCCCGGCCGAGCACCTGCTCCTCGCGGAGCAGCAGACAAGCAGTCGGGGCGAGCTCGACGCGGCAGGTCATCCGCAGGTCGCTGCCGCGCGCCAAGATGACCGGCTCGGGTCGCCAGCACAGCGTCGCGCCGTCGCCGACGGTGAGCCGTACGTCGTAGTGGGCGGGCTCGCCCGACCGCCCGGGCAGCGCGATGGTCGCCGCCGCCGACCCGACGGACAGCCGCGCCCCAGGCCCCACCACCACGTCGAGGCCGATCCGATCCCCGCCGAGCGGCCCGCTCATCGCCCCCACCACAGTCACCCGCGCCTCCACCCCCACCGCCCGCGTCCGCCGCAACGCGAGCGGCCCGTCGCCGGCGAGCACGGGCAACGCGGTCCCGCCCCGCCCGTCCGCCTCCGCGACGATCCGGGCGGCGGCCCGGACGCCGCTCACGCGTGGGCCGCCGTCCAGGCGGCCAGCCGGTCGCGTACCCAGTCGACGACCGGCTTGACGCCGTTCTCGGTGACCAGCGAGGTGAAGGCGACGGGCAGATCGCCGCGCTGGGCGTGCGCGTCGTGGGCCATGCGGTCCAGGTCGGAACCCACGTACGGCGCGAGGTCGGTCTTGTTGACGACCAGGAGGTCGGCGGTGGTCACGCCGGGCCCTCCCTTGCGCGGGATGTCGTCGCCGCCCGCGACGTCGATGACGAAGATCTGGGCGTCGACCAGCCCCTTGGAGAAGGTCGCGGTGAGGTTGTCGCCGCCGGACTCGACGAAGACGAGGTCGAGGCCGCCCTGCGGGCCGACAGCGTCCTCAAGGTCCTCGATCGCCTCGAGGTTGGCGGAGATGTCGTCGCGGATCGCGGTGTGCGGGCAGGCGCCGGTCTCCACTGCCGTGATGCGCGTCGCCGGCAGGACGGCGTTGCGCAGCAGGAACTCGGCGTCCTCGCGGGTGTAGATGTCGTTGGTGACCACGGCGATCGACAGCTCGTCGCGCAGCGCGCGGCACAGCGCGGCGACGGTCGCGGTCTTCCCGGACCCGACCGGGCCGCCGAGGCCGATGCGCAGGGCGCGGCGGGTGCCGTCGGGGCGGCGCGGATCGGCGGCGCCGCTGTAGGTGTGGCGCTGCGGGTAGATGTCGGTGTCCGCGTGGTCGAGATGCATGACGGCTCCGGGTGGTTCGCGGGACGGGCTGAGGCTGCTAGGAGGCGAAGAGGCGTACGGGCCAGGCCGCATGCGCTTCGGCGGTGATGTCGAGCAGCGGCGCGGAGGCGGCGGGCAGCGCGTCCGGGCCCTCGTCGAGGGCCCGTCGGGCCGCCTCGGCGGCCCGCGCCGCGACCTGGTCCAGCTCGGGGACGAGGCGGGCGAGCACGGCGGTGGCGTCGAAGGGGTTCAGGCTCAGCAGCCGTACGACGGCGGTCGCGGGCCCGCTGACCGACTCGTACGCGGCGATATGCGCGGCGTCCGCCGGGCTCGCCCCGGCGGCGCGTACGGCGAGGCCGAGGACGACGGGCTGGTGGGCGCCGCGCGGGCGGGCCGCGGCGAGGGCGTCGAGTTCCGGTCCTGGCCAGGCGGCCCGTGCGGCGCGCATCATCTGGCGGCCGAGCCGCCGCGCGGTGGCGCGCAGGGCGGGGGCCGGGGTACGGGCGTCGGCGGCCTCGTCGAGGAGCAGCGGGTCGAGCCCGGCGGCGGCCGCGGCGGCGAGCCCCGCCGCGGTGAGCCCGGCGGTGTGCAGCCGGCCCCGGCAGAACTCCTCCAGCGACCCCGCGTCCCGGATCCGGCCCGCCTTGACGGCGGCCTCGGCGCCCCCGGAGTGCGCATGGCTCCCGGCCGGGAACCGGCCGTCGGCGAGGACGAGCAGGGCCGCCCTGGCGGCGGCTGCGGGCATCGGCACGGACACGGACATGGGCACGGTCATGGTCGCCACGTCCGCTCAGAAGAGGAAGTAGCGCTGCGCCATGGGCAGTTCCGCGGCGGGGGCCGGTTCGACCGGCTCCCCGTCGATGGTCACCGTGAAGGTGTCGGGGTCGACCTCGACATCCGGGCGGGCGTCGTTCTCCCGCATATCGGCCTTGGTGACGCCGCGGGTGCTGCGGATCGGGACGAACCGCTTGCCGAGGCCGAGCCGGTCCACCAGGCCGTCGTCGAGCGCTGTCTGCGTGACGAAGTTGAGCGAGTTGGTGGCCGGGGCGCGCCCGATCGCGCCGAACATGGGGCGCGGCAGGACCGGCTGCGGCGTGGGGATGGACGCGTTGGCGTCGCCCATCTGCGCGTACGCGATCTGCCCGCCCTTGATGACCAGCTGCGGTTTGACGCCGAAGAACGCCGGGTCCCACAGCACCAGATCGGCGAGCTTCCCGGTCTCCACGGAGCCGATCTCATGGTCCAGGCCCTGGGCGGCGGCCGGATTGATGGTGTATTTGGCGACATAGCGACGCGCCCGGTGGTTGTCGGCGCGGCCGTCGCCGGGCAGGGCGCCGCGCCGGCGCTTCATGACATGCGCGGTCTGCCAGGTGCGCAGCACGACCTCGCCGACCCGCCCCATGGCCTGGGAATCGGAGGAGATGATCGAGATGGCGCCGAGGTCGTGCAGGATGTCCTCGGCCGCGATCGTGCTGGGCCGGATGCGGGACTCGGCGAAGGCGAGGTCTTCGGGGACGGCGGGGTTGAGGTGGTGGCAGACCATCAGCATGTCGAGGTGTTCCTCGACGGTGTTGACGGTGTGCGGGCGGGTCGGGTTGGTGGAGCTGGGCAGCACGTTCGGCTGGGACACCACGGTGATGATGTCCGGCGCATGCCCGCCGCCCGCACCCTCGGTGTGGTACGCGTGGATGGAACGCCCGGCGATGGCGGCGAGCGTGTCGCCGACGAAGCCCGCCTCGTTGAGCGTGTCCGTATGGATGGCGAGTTGGGCGCCGCTCTCCTCGCACACCCCCAGGCACGCGTCGATGGCGGCGGGGGTGGCGCCCCAGTCCTCATGGATCTTGAACCCGAGGGCGCCGCCCCGCAGCTGGGAGTACATCGCCTCGCGCGAGACGGTGTTGCCCTTGCCGAGCAGCCCGACGTTGACGGGGTAGCTCTCCAGCGCCTCGAACATCCGGGCCAGATGCCAGGGGCCCGGCGTGATGGTGGTCGCCTTGGTGCCCTCGGCGGGCCCGGTGCCGCCGCCGACCAGGGTGGTGATGCCCGCCGCCAGCGCCTCGTCGGCGATGGTCGGGGAGATGAAGTGGACGTGGGCGTCGATGGCCCCGGCGGTGAGGATCTTGCCGTTGCCCGCGATGACCTCCGTCTCAGGACCGATGACGAGGTCGGGGTGGACGCCGTCCATGGTGTCCGGGTTGCCCGCCTTGCCGATGCCGGTGATCCGGCCGTCGCGCAGCCCGACATCGGCCTTGACGACGCCCCAGTGATCGAGGATCACGGCGCCGGTGATCACGGTGTCGGGGGTCCCCTCGGCGCGCGTGGCACGCGACTGCCCCATGGACTCCCGGATCACCTTGCCACCGCCGAACACCGCTTCGTCCCCGGCCCGGCCGGGGCCGCCGGCGCGGTCCTCCTCGATCTCGATGAGGAGGTCGGTGTCGGCGAGCCGTATACGATCCCCGGCGGTCGGCCCGAAGAGATCCGCGTACGCGGGGCGGCTGAGTTCAGTCATCGAGGGACCCTCCTGTCTCGCCACGCAGCCCGGGTACGACGCGCTCGCCCGCTATCGGGACCAGCTCGACCTCGACGGGGATGCCCGGCTCGAAACGCACGGCGGTCCCCGCGGCGATGTGCAGGCGTTGGCCGTGGGCGGCGGCGCGGTCGAAGTCGAGGCCGGGGTTCGCCTCGGCGAAGTGGTAGTGGGAGCCGACCTGAACGGGCCGGTCGGCAGCGTTGAGCACGGTGAGGCGGGTGACGGGACGGCCCTCGTTGAGGCGTACCGGCTCGTCCGCGTGCAGGATCTCTCCGGGTATCACGGGAGGCGCCCTCCGTCAGGCTATGGGCTGATGGACGGTGACGAGCTTGGTGCCGTCAGGGAAGGTGGCCTCGACCTGAACGTCGTGGATCATCTCCGGGACGCCCTCCATGACCTCCTCGCGGGTCAGCACCTCGCGGCCCGAGGACATGAGCTCGGCGACCGTACGGCCGTCGCGGGCGCCCTCCAGGATGTGCGCGGTGATCAGCGCGACGGCCTCCGGGTGGTTCAGGATCACCCCGCGGGCCCGCCGCTTTTCAGCCACGTCGGCGGCCACGTGAATGAGCAACCGTTCCTGCTCGTGCGGGGTCAACTGCACGCCTACCACCTCACGCTTGTCCCGTCGAACGGGGTCGAATTGCCCGCTCACCTGCGGCCCGGTTCCCAGGGCGGCTCGCACCCGGTTTCGGAAGGCTAGTTCCGCGGCGTTTCCACGGCGTTAACTGCGACGGTTGTGGTGGGTGGGGGTCGAGTCGGGCGAGGGGCCTCAGCCGCGCCCGCGCCGCCGGTCCCCGACGTCCGGGCCGCGGTGCTCCGCGGCGATGCCGAACCGCCGCCGTTCGCCGGGAGCGGACACCGCCGGGCGGACGGTCGAGACCGTGCTGATCACCTGCTCCTCCTCGGCACCCGCCTCGCCTGCCGCATCCGACTCCATCTCCTCAAGTCGTCGCAGGTCATCGGCCGACACCAGGGCCACGAGCGGCTTTCCGTGCCGCGTCACAACCACCCGCTCGCCGCCGTACACAACGCGGTTGATCAGCTCGGCGAGCTCTGCTCGGGCTTGCGTCACCGGAATCTCGTAGGCCATGCTCCCCATCATAACGAGATGTACGTCCTGTACATTTTTTACAGACGCCCGAGTACCACCTGACCCCCAGAGGTGACGTGATGGAACGCCCGACGGCGCGCTACGTCCTGCCCGAGTTCACCGAGCGCACGAGCAACGGGGTCCGCACCATGGACCCGTACTCCAAGCTCCTGTCCGAGCGCATCGTCTTCCTCGGCACCCAGGTCGACGACACCTCGGCCAACGACGTGATCGCACAGCTCATCCACCTCGAACACGCCGGCCCCGACCAGGACATCTCGCTGTACATCAACTCGCCCGGCGGCTCGTTCTCCGCCATGACGGCGATCTACGACACGATGCACTTCGTCACCTGCGACGTGGAGACGATCTGCCTGGGCCAGGCCGCCTCCGCGGCCGCCGTACTGCTGGCCGCCGGCACCCCGGGCAAGCGCTTCGCGCTGCCGGGCGCGCGGGTCCTCATCCACCAGCCGTCGTTCAGCGAACCCATCCAGGGCACCACCTCCGACCTGGAGCTCCAGGCCAAGGAGATGCTGCGCACCCGCGCCCTCCTGGAAGAGCTGCTGGTACGACACACCGGGCAGACCGCCGAGCGGATCCGCTCCGACATCGAGCGCGACAAGATCTTCAACGCCGAGGACGCGGTGGCATACGGGCTCGTGGACCGACTCACCCAGAGCCGCAAGAACCCGCGGCCACTGCGCGACGCGAGGTGAGCGACCGTGCCACCACCTGAACTGCCCCCGCTGCCCGCGCTCACCCGCGCGGAGGGCGCGCTGGTGGACGGCTATCTGGACGTGGTCGACCTGCTCGCCCGAATCAACCCGTCCCGCGGCAGCGACACCTACGCGGCCCTGCGCGCCGCGCAGGCCCTGGTGGGGAAGGCCACCGCCCTCCGGGACGCGCTGGCCCTGATGCACGAGCGCGGCGAGAGCCGCCTGCACACCACGACGCTGGAGCGCGCCCTCCGCGTACTGGACGGAGACCGCCGCACCGAACGCGTGACGCTGCCCCCGACGCCCGCGCACTGACGCGGGGGAAGCTGCGCCGTTCACCCGGACGGCCCAACCCGGCCCCGGCGCCCCCGCCGGACCGGCTTGCGGTGCCCCAGCGGTGCTCTTCGCTTCCCTGCCGGCCCCCGCCTCCGCCCCCAGCCTCGCATCCATGCCGGGCCGGGGGCACCATCCCAGGGACGACAGGACCCGCCGCGTCGGGCGCCTGGCCGGTCTGGGCCGGGCAGGGGCCCGGCAGACGAAGGGGGTGCGTGATG
Organism: Streptomyces sp. NPDC000941; assembly: GCF_053599555.1. Classification (NCBI taxonomy): domain Bacteria; kingdom Bacillati; phylum Actinomycetota; class Actinomycetes; order Kitasatosporales; family Streptomycetaceae; genus Streptomyces; species Streptomyces sp. NPDC000941. Next base: position 6,728 of record NZ_JBSFMM010000157.1, on the reverse strand, counting down.
AATGCGCACATACGAGTCCCTGCAGCCGTATCCCGGGCCGGCGCCGTCTCGGCCCTGACCGTCGCCGCGGTCGGTGGCCCCGTAGCGGGGCCGGGGATTCCGCAGCAAGCCGAGGCGGCCTCCGCCGCCGCGAAGGCGCTGCAGGTCGCCGCGTCGAAGAAGGGAGCCCCGTACACCTACGGGGCCGCCGGCCCCAGCCGCTTCGACTGCTCGGGCCTGACCCAGTACGCGTACAAGCGGGCCGGAAAGCGGCTGCCGCGTACGGCCGCCGCGCAGTACAACCGCGCCCGCCATATCAAGGCCGCCTCCCGCCACGGCGGCGACCTGGTGTTCTTCCATTCCGGGAGCAGCGTCTACCACGTGGGCCTGTACGCGGGGCGCGGCCGGATCTGGCATGCGCCCAAGCCGGGGACCGTGGTGCGGCTGGAGCGCATCTGGACCAAGAAGGTCTGGTACGGCAAGGTGCGCTGACAGCCGCCGAGGCGTGACTGTCGGTAGCGGACTGACTGTCGGTGGGCGCCGGTACGTTGGCGGGGTCGGGGAAGTCCGTCCATCGTCGCGAGGGATCACATGTCGTATCTCAACCCAGTCCGCAACATCACCTTCGACGCCCACGATCCGTACGCCCTGGCGCAGTTCTGGTCCGCCCTGACCGGGTATGCGCTCGAGGGCTCCGCGCCGGATGACGACGAGGTGCTGATCACGTCGAACCAGACCGGCGTCCCGGGCCTGCTGTTTCTGCGGGTGCCCGACGCCAAGCAGGGCAAGAACCGTGTCCATCTCGACATCCAGCCGCCCTCGGGCACGCGGGACGCCGAGGTGGAGCGGATGGTTTCGCTGGGCGCGTCGGTCATCGACGACCGGCGCACGGAGGACGGGCTCGGCTGGGTGGTGATGACGGACCCGGAGGGAAACGAGTTCTGCGTCGAGCGCAGCGCGGTCGAGCGTGGCCTGGTGGAGCCGATGTGACGTCCGATGTCTTCGACACCGGTGCCAACGCGCGTAGCGTGGCGGGGTGTCGGCAGCAGGAGGGGGCTTGTGGTGACCGAGCAGTTCCAGGCGGACCGGACCTATGACCATGTGTATCTGGTCTTCATCGACACGGCCGGATATTCGACGATCGTCCTGTCGAACCCGAGAGACCGCGCCGCCCACGCCTTCGACCTGCTGCGCGAGCGGATGCGCACCCGGCTCGCGCAGCTGGCGGCGGAGCGCCGCTGTGCCCGCAGCGGCGTGTGGAGCTGGCGGGGCGACGGCGGGTTCTTCGCCGTCCATGACGACAGCGAGAGCGTGGCCCGCGATGTCGCGCTCGAGGCGGCCAAAACCTTCCTCACCCTGGATCTGGTCCATCTGCGGGACGAGTTCGCGCGGGCGGGCGTGGGCGGCGAGCTGCATCTGCGGATGGCCGTGCACAAGGGGACGATCCAGCACACCGGCGAGGGGCGGACCGGCACCATCCACTCCCCCGACATCAATCTGGCCGCGCATCTGGAGAAGGCGACCCCTCGGGACTGCCTGGCGATCTCCGAGGACGTGTACCGCACCGCGGGCCCGTACGCGGAGCAGTTCACACCCGTGGGCAGCCATGAGGGCAAGCACGTCTATCTGATGGCCGGGGACGGCGGCCCGCAGCAGGCGGCCAAGGCGTGGCTGGCGAGCCGCGGTCTTGACGGGGGCACCGCGGTGCACGCGTATCCCGAGCGGCCGAGCTCCGAGGAGAAGGCGCGGCTGCTGGACGCGGCGTTCGAGGAAGTCCTCGACATGGGCACGGCGCTGCGCACCTCCTCCGGCCGACTGGTCACCACCGAGCGCCCGGCCCGCTATCGCGACGCGGTCCTCGGCCTGCTGCGCCGGGGCGGGATCTACAGCTGCTTTCTGCTGGACCCGTCCTCGGACGCCGCGGCCACGCTGGCGCGGCAGTACCAGGAGGACATGACGAGGAAGATCAAGGATTCGCTGGAGCGGTTCGGCCGGTTCAAGGAGCGCTATGGCGCCGAGGCCGAGGGGCTGCGGGTGTACCAGACGGACGAGTTCCCCGGGTTCTCCGCGCTGGCCGTCGACGTGCGGCGGCCCGACGGGCTGATCCTCTTCTCCTCGTATCTCATGGGCACCAGCCCGTACGGCGTGATCGAGCGCGGCGATATGCCGCACTATCTGATCAGCCCGACGGCCGGGCCGGTGTTCGGGCGCATACGGGAGCTGGCCGAGGCCCGCGGCACCACGGGGCACGTCAAGCGCGTCCTGTGACCGCGGCCGCTCAGCCCACGGGAACGGTCCAGGGCAGCGCGATCCAGACCGTCTTCCCGCCCTCCGGCGTCGGGATAACGGACACCTCGCCGCCCGACTCCGCGGCCAGCGACCGGATGATCAGCAGGCCCCGGCCGTTGTCCTGATGGGTGGCGGGCGGCAGGCGTTTGGGCCATCTGGGGTGGCTGTCGGTGACGCCGATACTCAGCCGCTCTTCGCGTTCCAGCCGCAGATCCACGGTGAAGGTGGGCGATTGGCCCATCGTGTGCTGGACGGCGTTGGTGGCGAGTTCGGAGACGACGAGCCGTACGATGCCGACGGTCTCCGCATCCGTCGGCAGACCCCATTCGGCCAGGACGCTCGTCACATATCTTCGCGCCGCGGTCACCGAGACCGGCGCGCTGGGCAGAGTGACGGATGCTTCGTGGTGGTCAGCCATGGCGACCCTGTCCCTTCCAGCCGGGGCGCGGCTGCGGACGCGTGCGAGTAGTAATGCCAAGCCAGTGAAGTCATGGGCAGCCCCGGCGGCTCTAGCGCCAGAGTGCCATCGATGGAGGGCACAACGGGTGCGATCCACCGAGTTATGCATATATCTGTCGCTCGAAACGGTGAACTCTGCTACGGAAGACCGGATTTGAACGGCACACTGGCGAGCGGGAATTCGAGAGAATGCCGAAAGGGGATGTCATGCGGTACGGCCCTGCGGTTCGCCGCCGCAAGCTCGGTGCGGAACTCCGCCGTCTGCGCGATCTCGCCGGACTCACCAGCGGCGAGGCCGCGCGCCGGGTGGGTTGGCACCAGTCGAAGGTAAGTCGGCTGGAGACCGGAAGCAGTGGAGCGAGACCGGCCGATGTGGTGCGGCTGCTGGATGTGTACGAGGTCGCGGACCCGGAGTTGCGCGCCCTGTTGGAAGCGTTGTGCGGTGGGGGCGCATCGGATCCCGAGGGGTCGCGGCGCGGCTGGTGGTACGCCTACCGCGATCTGCTGCCGCCCGCCTACCGGGATTTCATCAGCCTGGAGTCGGAGGCCTCGGCCGCGTCCACGCTGGAGACCACGGTGGTGCCGGGGCTGCTGCAGACCCCGGACTACGCGCGGGCGGTGACCCGGGCGGCGCTGCCGGATCTGCCCCGGCCGCAGGTGGACACGCTGGTGGAGGTGCGGATCGCGCGTCAGTCGGTGCTGCGCGGGGACCGGCCGCTGCGGCTGCACGCGGTGCTCGACGAGGCGGCGCTGCGGCGCGAGGTGGGCGGGCCCGGGGTGATGGCGGCCCAGCTGCGGCATCTCGCGGAGGTCGCGGCGCTGCCTCAAGTGCGGCTGCAGGTACTGCCGTTCTCCGCCGGAATGCCCATTGGCATCACTGGTCCTTTCATTATTTTTTCCTTTTCGCACATTACTGATCTCGATGTTGTTGTTCTCGACCACTTGACGAGTAGCCTCTACCTGGAACGGAAAGAAGACCTTCGGGCGTACAGCGCCGCGTTCGACACGCTGCGGACCAACGCCCTGACCGTCAAGGAATCGTTGACCTTCATCACCAAAATCGGGGGCGGCGCCTGAGGGGGCACCATGTCCACAATGTCCTGGTCCCTACCCTGCGATTCGGCATTGCGCGATGCGCAATGGCGGCGCAGCAGCTACAGCACCGGAATGAACAACTGCGTGGAGACGGCTTCGTTCCCGCCCGGCCTGCTGGCCGTGCGGGATTCGAAGAACATGTCCGGCCCCGCGCTGCTGTTCGTCCCGGACGTCTGGCTCACGTTCGTCGACGCGCTCCGGGGCGGCGCGCTCGACACCGGCGCGATCACGCGCCGACGCGAGAGCTGAGCTGAGCTGAGCCGTCAGGCGGTCGGCGCGGTCCGTACGATCGCGTCGGCCGCCTCCTCGATTTGCTGATCGGTCAGATCCGCCCGGGCCGTCAGCCGTAGCCGGGAAATCCCGTCCGGGACGGACGGCGGGCGGAAGCAGCCGACCGCCAGCCCGGCCGCGCGGCAGTCCGCGGCCCACTGCACCGCCTGCTCGGGCGACGGGGCCCGCACCGACACCACCGACGCATCGGGCCGTACCGCGCTCAGCCCGGCGGCGGTGAGCCGTTCGTACAGCCCGGTGGCCAATGCGCGGGCGCGGGCGGCCCGCTCCGGCTCGCGGCGCAGCAGGCGCAGACTCGCCAGGGCGGCGCCCACGGCGGCCGGGTTGAGGCCGGTGTCGAAGATGAACGTTCGGGCGGAGTTGACCAGGTGCTCGATCACCCGGGCCGGTCCCAGAACGGCCCCGCCCTGGCTGCCCAGCGCTTTGGAGAGCGTGACGGTCACGACCACGTCGGGCGCGCCCGCGAGCCCCGCGCCCTGCGGCGCGCCGCGCCCGCCGTCGCCGAGCACCCCGAAGCCGTGCGCGTCATCGATGACCAGGGCCGCGCCGTGCGCGCGGCAGGCGGCTGCGAGGGCGGGCAGCGGGGCCGCGTTCCCGTCGACGGAGAAGACGGAGTCGGTGACGACGAGCGCGCGGCGGCGCGGGCGCGCCTGGGCGCGCCGGGGCGTGTGCACTGTCGTCTCCCCTGCGGTGTCGTCCCCTGCCGTCTTCGCCGCGGTGTCCGCTGCCGTCTCCGTTGAGGTGTCCGCCGCGGTGTGCGCTGCCGGAGAAGAGGCGGCTTCGAGGGCCTTGCGCACCGCCTCGGGGTCGGCGTGCGGGACGACGGCGACCTCGGCCCTGGACAGCCGGCAGCCGTCGATGAGCGAGGCGTGGTTGACCGCGTCGGACAGGACCAGGGCGTCACGACCGCTCAGCGCGGTAACGGCTGCGAGGTTCGCCGCGTAGCCGGACGAGAACACCAAGGCCGCCTCGAAGCCGCAGAAGGCGGCGAGCTCCGCCTCCAGCGTGGCGTGCAGCTCCGTATGCCCCGTGACCAGCCGGGACCCGGTCGAGCCCGCGCCCCAGCGGGCCGCCGCCGCGCCGGCCGCGGCCGTCACCTCCGGGTGCCTGGCCAGGCCCAGGTAGTCGTTGCCCGCGAGGTCGAGCAGCGGGGAGTCGGCGGGGCGGGGTTTGAGCGTGCGGACGAGTCCGGCACGGCTCCGCCGTTCGCTCTGCTCGTCGATCCACTCGAACGGGTCGTCGTGGCGATCCTGGGGCATACGCCGTCCCTGCCTTCCATCCGGCCACTAGCCGGGCGCCAACTGTCGGGTCCCGATAGAACGTAGCGGCGTCCATGCATGGGCAGGGTGTGGCAATACACACACCTGGAACGAGTGGTGTTGTGCGGTCCCTCCTTTGCCCCGGGCCCGGGCGCAGGGCAGGATCGGCCCATGGAGCTGCTGAAGACGCTGGTGGACAAGGGGCTGCGGCGCGAGCTGCCGACCCGAGAAGAGGCCCTCGCCGTGCTGGCGACCGCCGACGACGATGTGCTCGACGTGGTGGCCGCGGCGGGCAAGGTGCGCCGCGCCTGGTTCGGGCGGCGGGTGAAGCTCAACTATCTGGTCAACCTCAAGTCCGGGCTGTGCCCCGAGGACTGCTCGTACTGCTCACAGCGGCTCGGCTCGCGCGCCGACATCCTCAAGTACACCTGGCTGAAGCCCGAGGAGGCCGCGGCCGCCGCGGTCGCGGGGGTCTCCGGCGGCGCCAAGCGGGTCTGTCTGGTCGCCAGCGGGCGCGGCCCGACGGACCGGGACGTGGAGCGGGTCTCCCGGACCATCGAGGCGATCAAGGAACAGAACGAAGGCGTCGAGGTCTGCGCCTGCCTCGGCCTGCTCTCCGACGGGCAGGCGGCGCGGCTGCGGGCGGCGGGCGCCGACGCGTACAACCACAACCTCAACACCTCGGAAGCCACCTATGGGACCATCACCACCACCCACACCTACGCCGACCGGGTGACGACCGTCCAGCAGGCCCAGGCGGCGGGCATGTCCGCCTGCTCCGGGCTGATCGCGGGCATGGGCGAGACGGACGAGGACCTGGTCGACGTGGTCTTCTCGCTCCGCGAGCTGGACCCCGACTCGGTCCCGGTCAACTTCCTCATCCCCATCGAGGGCACCCCGCTCGCCGAGGAGTGGCAACTCACCCCGCAGCGCTGTCTGCGGATCCTGGCGATGGTGCGGTTCGTCTGCCCGGACGTCGAGGTACGGCTCGCGGGCGGACGGGAGATCCATCTGCGCTCGCTGCAGCCGCTGGCCCTGCACCTGGCGAACTCGATCTTCCTGGGCGACTATCTGACCACCGAGGGCCAGGCCGGCAAGGACGACCTCGCGATGATCGCCGACGCCGGTTTCGAGGTGGAGGGCACGGACACGACGACGCTGCCCACGCACCGGGCCGACGCGCTGGCGGCGGCACAGGCGGGCTGCGGTTCGCACGACGGTGCTGAGCACGGCGGTGCTCAGGGTGAGACGACAGGCGCGGGCTGCGGCTCGGCGGGCGGGGGCTGCGCGCCGTGCGGCGAGGCGGCGCCCGCGGCGGAGGTGGCTGAGGGAGCGGGAGCCGAGCCCGTACCGGCC
>NZ_JBSFMM010000156.1:0-26864 GCF_053599555.1 Streptomyces sp. NPDC000941 | reverse complement strand
GAGCCCACCGCCCGGGGGGGGGGGTTTGTTCCATCCCCCCGCCGCGGGCGCGTCCCCGCGTCAGCTCGCGTCGGCGAGGGCGAGGGTGTGCAGGCGCTCGGGCGGGCCGGGGCGGGCGTAGTACCAGCCCTGGGCGGTGTCGCAGCCCAGGCGACGTAGACACTCGGCCTGGACCGCGGTCTCCACGCCCTCCACCGTCACCGCCAGGTCGAGCGTATGGGCGAGCGAGACGATGCCCTCCACGATCTTGACGTCGACCGGGTCGATCGGGGCCCGCTGCATGCCCCGGGTGAAGGAGCGGTCGAGTTTGAGCGTGGAGACCGGCAGCCGGCGCAGATACGAGAGGTTGGAGTAGCCGGTGCCGAAGTCGTCCAGGGCGATGTCCACGCCCAGGTCGGCGAGTTGACGCAGCGGGCGCAGCGCGTCCTCGTCCACGTCGATCAGGTCGTTCTCCGTCACCTCCAGGCACAGCGCGCTCGGGCAGAGACCCGCGTCCTCCAGGACGGCCACGGTGTCGGAGACCAGGCTGGGGTGGCTCAGCTGGCAGGGCGAGAGGTTGACGTTGACCCGCAGCTGATCGCCGGCGCCGGCGCCGGCATCGGCGTCCCGCCAGTCGCGGGCCTGCCGGGCGGCCTGCTCCAGCACCCAGCGGCCGAGCGGCACGATCAGCCCGGTGTCCTCGGCGAGCGGGATGAACTGGTCGGGGCCGAGGACGCCGTGCTTGGGGTGGAGCCAGCGGACAAGCGCCTCGGCGCCGCGTACGGTGCCGTCGGCCAGCCGCACCAGGGGCTGGTACTCGATGAAGAACTCGCCCCGCTCCAGGGCTGCGGGCAGCCCGTTGGTCAGGCTGTGGCGCGCGATGACCTGGGCGTTGGAGTCGGCGTCGGCGAGTTCGAAGCGGTTGCCGCCGGCCGCCTTGGCCCGGTACATCGTGATGTCCGCGCTACGCAGCACCTCGGCCCGGCTGAGCTCGCCGGCCAGCCCGTCCACGACGCCGATGCTGGCGCGTACCAGCAGCTCACGGCCGTCGACGCGGACCGGCTCCGCCAGGGCGTCGAGCATCCGGCGGGCGAGTGCGGTGGAGTCCTGCTGGGCCGTGGGGCCGGTGACCAGGGTCAGGAACTCGTCGCCGCCCACGCGTGCCAGCAGCTCGCCGGGGGCGGCCGCGCAGTCCCGCAGCCGCTCGGCGACGGCCTTGAGCAGCCGGTCGCCCGCGATGTGTCCGAGGCTGTCGTTGACCGATTTGAAGCCGTCCAGGTCCAGGTAGCACACGCCGAAGCGCTCGGCGTCTGCCTCGCCGGCCAGCACGTTGTCCAGGCGCTCCAGGAACAGGGTGCGGTTGGGCAGCCCGGTCAGCTCGTCGTGGGTGGCCTCGTAGCGCAGCCGCTCGCGCAGCAGCCGGTGCTCGGTGATGTCCTCGGCGAGGGTGAGCTGGTACTGCGGGGCGCCGGTCGAGTCGCGGATCAGGGTGACGGTGAGATTGGTCCACAGCACGCTGCCGTCGTCGCGGTAGTGGGGCTTCTCGATGCGGAAGTGCTCGCGCCGGCCGGTCACCAACTCGCGGTAGATCTCGTGGACTCCGGGCGCGTCGTCGGGGTGGACGAACTCGTTGACGTTGCGGCCGGGGCGGAAGAAGTCCATACCGCCGAACATCCGGGCCATGGCGTCGTTGACGACCAGGATCTCGCCGTCGAGGCCGCAGATCCCGACGCCGACGACCGCGCCCTCGAACACCGCTTGGAACCTGGCCTCGCTGGCGTGCAGCGCCTTCTCGGCCTCGGTGCGGGCGGCCTCGGCGGCGCGTGAGATGGCCTCGTGCTGATCGCGTTCGCGCTTTCTCAGCTCGCGGACGAAACCGGCGGCGAGGGCGTGCTGGAGCCGGGTGCAGCGGGCTCGCGCCTCGTCCTCCGCCATGGGCCCGGCCATGGGCTCAGCCGTCCGGTCGGCCATCGGCTCGGGCGTCCGGTCGCCGGGCGGGCAGTGCGACACCAGATGGCCGTCGATCGCGCCAAGGATCGCCGGCAGCGCCTCGGGTTCGGTGCACTGCGCGCCCACCAGCGCGGCCCCGACCTCGTACGCCGGGGCGGTGTCGAAGGGCTGGGAGCCGAGCGCGTCGCTCAGCCGCCGGGCCAGCGGCACCAGGCGCGCCTCGAATTCGGCACGGGTCAGCGTCGTCGCCGCCACCGGGTGGACGGCGCGGCTCCAGACCTCGGCGAACCGCCTGATCCGGGCGTCATCCGCCGCCGTGCTCTCCCCCGTGTCGCTCGGTCTCCGCCCGCCGCCCGGCCCGGAAGTCATATCGCGGGCCCCGCCGCGGTGCGGCCGCCATGAGCCGCCGCGTCCTCGCCCGCTCCGTCGTCTCCGTCGTCGCCCTTTGGCCGCCAGTACACGTCCTGCACTTCCTCGCCCTCTTCCGGCTTCCGGGGCCGCCCTCAGGGTCGTCCGCGTCCTCGGGGAAGTGGAGCATGACGAATAGCGGCAGGGCAACCCGCTGCTGAGCCGAGATTACTGATCAACCGTCCGTTGTGGAGCGTGAAGTGGAAATCACTAGTCCGCTTCTTGGTCATTTTCGGCGTCAGGAACGGAAAAGCCGGGAGGAGCCGGGCAATTACCCGCCGGCGCTAAGGTATGACGGAGGCCAGCGACGACGGCAACCGCGCCTTCAGATCATTCCACTCGCCTTCGCTGACATGATGCTCGAGGGCTTGCAGAACGGTGCGCACCAATTGCTCGGTGTCACCTTCGATCGCGTACGGGAAGTCCGCGCGGACCCGTCTGAAGAATTCTTCACTGTTCATCTTCACCGGTGTGTGCGCGGGCCGCCACCCGTCGTAGTAGACCCCCCGCAACAAGGTCGGGAGCTGCGCGCCGAACTGCACGGCCTCGTCGACCGGGAGCCGGTCCCGCAGATGGTGCAGCACCGCGCGCAGGGCCGCGTACGACTGCTTGCGGCGCTCCTTGGGCCAGCCGTACGCCTCTTCGATCTCTTTCAGAAGCCGGTTGGCCTTGTCGACCATGGTGTCGAACGAGGAAAAGCCTGTCGCAACCATCTCGTTGTCCTTCTGCCGTTCCGCCGGCCGCGGCGGAACACACCCGAAGGGGCGGGTCCCACCGCGGGACGAAGCCTCCTTCGGCGGGCTCAGCGGCCGCCGCTCTCGCCGGCCTCGGTGATTTCGATGTGGCGGAGCTTGGTGGTCTCCGCCTTGGGGACGTCGATCGACAACACGCCGTCGGACATGCTCGCCTTGACGCGTTCGGTGTTCACTTCGCTCGGCAGCCGCATCCGGTACTCGAAGCGGCCGGTACGGCGCGTGGTGCGGCGCAGCACGCCCTTGCTCTCCCGTTCCTTGATCTCTCCCGAAACGGCCAGTTCCGGCCCGCTCACCTCGACATCGACGTCCTGTCGGCTGACGCCTGGCAGCTCGATCTGCACGTGGTAGGACTCGTCGGTCTCGGACACGTCGGCGGACGGCGTCCAGGCCGCCAGGGCGGCGCCCGGCATCGTGCCGCCGACCGTGGATTCGAGCAGACCGCCCATCTGGTTGAGCAGATCGTCGAATTCGGCCAGCGGGCTGCGGGCCCAGCCGCGCTGACGCTCCAGCGCGCCCTCGTTTCGCGTACGTCGGACGGGCATGCTCATCGCCCATCACCTCCGTCCTCTCGGTGATCCGCGGATGTGTTGTGTCCACCGTCCGGCTCGAGGGGCGGGCCGGGCGGAGCATGGGTGGCGAGGTCGCGAAGTGGCTGGGGTGTTCATGGGCGTGGTGGATCGCCGTCGCCTCTTCGCCGGCGCGGCACTGCTGGGCCTCGTACACCGTGGCCGCGTAGTGCACGCCGGTGGACTCCAGGCGCTCGATCCCCGGCACGTCCAGGCGGCGGTACCGGGCGCCCGCGCCGACCAGCAGGGCGCGGCGGCGCAGGTGGGCGCGGATGATGGGGTCGCGGGCGACCAGCACGCGCACCCGGTCGACCGGCGAGGACAGGATCTCCCCTGAACCCGATCTGCTCCTCGGTCAGCCGCGGGAACTCGCCGTACAGGTCCGGGAACGGGATCGCCTCGCCGGTCATCAGGCGGGCGGCTCGGGCTGGGTGGCCATGGACATTCACCCTCCTCGCGCTGCGGGCGACGACCTCCCCCTGTCCAGGATGGGCAGCCGGAGGGCCGCCCGCACCTCGGATCATGGCCGAGGCGGGGCGTAGAAGGGCGGAGGACGGCGCCCGGGGCCGCAACCGCAGGGCCGGGGCAGGCCGGGGCCGGGCGCCGCCGGTGGGCTCAGCGGATGCCCAGCTCCTGCAAGGCCCGGCGCTGGCTCGCGGTCGGCTTGGCCGGGAAGTACAGGTAGCACACGCCCCCGGTGCCGGAGGCCACCTTGCCCTGGGCGTTGTAGCGCTTGGTGCGCAGCCAGATCGTCTCGAACTCGCGTCGCTTGTAGACGTGGCGGACCGCCGCGTTGTCGGCGGACGCCGGGTCGTTGGCGATGACATCGCCGTCGGCGGTGAAGCCGATCACGGTCATCAGATGGCCCGCGGTGCCGTAACCGGCCCCGGTCAGCTCCTCCTTGAGGAAGGACTGGGAGGTGATCACCGGAATACCGGCGGCGATCAGCTTCTCGGCGTCGTTCAGCGAGCCGAGCCGGGTGACCACGCCCTGCAGATCGCGGTACGTGGCGGCGTACGCGGCGTTGAACGGCCAGTTGCCGCAGCCCTCGTACTGGTAGTCGAAGGTGTACCGGGCGGCGTGGCAGACCTGCGGATCGGCGTAGTCGGGGTTGACCCAGGCCAGGTCGTCGGCAGTGGGCTTACGGCCCCAGTACTCGACGATCATCTGGGAAGAGGTGGGGCTGCACCACGCCTCGCCGCCGTTGTCGTACTCCGGGTACTGACCCTTGTGGATCTCCTGCGAGTAGCGCGGCACGGGCAGCTCCCGGCCGCCGGCCGGCCCCGGGGTGGAGGCGGGCACCTCGAAGCGGTCGGGGACGTCCGAGCCCATCGCGCCCACGCGCCAGACCTTGGGTGTCACGCCGCTGCCGGGCTTGCGGTAGAGGGTGAGCCGCACCCGGTACGAGGCGAGCCGCAGCCCGCTCGCCGGGTCGTCGACGGAGAAGGTGTCGGTCCACACCGCGCTCTTGCCGTCGCTCTGGTCGTCGACCGAGGTCCGCCGGATGGAGTCGGCGCCGTCGCCGGACGTCCAGCGGCCCATCACATACCAGGGGGTGTCGGTGCCGTCGGAGTAGGTGCCCTTCAGCTCGGCCTGGATCCAGGTGGAGGCGGGGGTGCGGGCGTTCCAGGAGACGATCACCTCGGTGGCCGGATGGGCCAGGGTGTGGATCGGGGAGGTCCAGGTCGCGTACTCCCAGGCGGCGGTGGTGCCGGTGTGCGGATCGGTGTAGTCGGCGGTGCCCGCGGGGCGGGAGATGACCACGCCGGGGCGGGCTCCGGCCTCGGCGCGGATGCCGTCGCCCGCTCCGGCCCGCCAGTCGGCGAGGCTGGTCCAGCCGTGGTAGCCGATGGCGGGGGCGGCGGCTCTACGAGCGGGCCGGGCCGCCGGGCGCACCGCCTCGGTGGCGGCGGCCGCGGCGTCCGTGGCGGACAGCGCGGTCGCCGAGGTGACGGCGAGGGCGGCGGCGAGCACGGTGCGGCGAGGTGTGAATCCGTCTCCGGATCTGGTCATACGGGGTTCCCCCAGTCGTCGTCCGGGTGGGCCGCGGGTGCGCGACAGTCGCACAACTATGGCCGCTGCGAATGGTGTCAGGCCAGTGATTCCCGGTGCGGCACCTCATCAATATTGGTGTGGACCATTGGAGTGAGACGGAGGGAACGGCGGGGTGTGCGCGGAGCCGGAAAACGGCGGCGCGACCGGGCCGGGACGGCCGCCGTAAGGTGGTCGGCGATGGACCTCTCCGACATAGCCACCGCCCCGCCCGGCCCCCTCGCCGCCCCCGACACGACCGACACGCCAGGCGAGCCCGACGCGCTCGCCGCGTTGGCCGGGCGGCTGCGCGCGCTGCCGCCCTCGTGCGGGCCGGTCCGGCTGGTCGCGGTGGACGGGCACGCGGGGTCCGGTAAGACCACGTTCGCCGGGCGGCTGGCGGCGGCGCTCGGCGGCGCCCCCGTGCTGCACACCGACGACCTCGCCACCCACGAGGAGCTGTTCGCCTGGACCGGACGGCTGCGCGAGCAGGTCCTCGTCCCCTTCGCCCACGGCGCCGCCGCCCGGTACGCCGCGTACGACTGGGTGGAGCGCCGCTTCGCGGCCGACCGGCGGCGGCTCGCCCCGGCCCCCGTGGTGCTGATCGAGGGCGTGGGCACCGGCCGCCGCTCCCTGCGCCCGTATCTCGCGCGGCTGCTGTGGATGGAGGTGCCCGACGCGGAGTCCTGGCGGCGGGGACAGCTGCGGGACGGACCGGAGCTGTCCACATTCTGGGACGGCTGGCTTCCCGCCGAGCGCGCGCATTTCGCCGTGGACCCTTCGCGCCCGTATGCCGAAACTCTGGTAATGCAGCGAAAAGAGGGGTACGAGTTGCTGGCGGGGCCTGCCGTGGCGGTCCGAACCTCCCCTCGACCTCACACTGCGTAACCGCGAGCGTCCGGGCCGCACCCGATCGGCGCTCCGGACCCGCGACGCGCGCCCCAACTCGGCTTGACCCGGGGCCCATACAGGTCTTACGTTCTCAATGTGCGACTCGTACGAGTCGCCCCACAACGCGAAGCCCCCGGTTGTTCCCCCGTGATCGGGGGCTTCGTCCTGTCTGGGGACCCCTCCAGCGACTCTCCCGAAGTCCCTTTCCGCCACTTTTGCTCCGCACCCCCCTCACCCTCGGTGACCAGCGTCTTCCGGCCTTTCGCGCCCCATGTGCGCCCCCGCGCACGCCGCCCGGCCAGGCAAGTTGGACACGAACAGCCGTGCGGCACCCTCGGCCCGTGCGGCCTGCGCAGGTACGATGCGAAAACGGGGCAGCCGCCCCTGCGGCAACCACGGGGGCAGGGTTTGTGGGGGACGTGATGGGTTTCGGCACGCAGAGTTCGCACGCCCCAGCCGATCTCGCCTGGCTGCGCGCCGTCGACGCCTACACCATGGGCGCGTACGCGCAGGCCGAGGACGAGTTCCGGGCCGCGGTGCGGCACGACCCCGGAATGGCCGACGCCTGGCTCGGCCTGCACGCGCTCCGCGCCGACACCACGACCGCGCTGCTGCGCATGTACCGGCACCGCGACCGCTTCGGCGAGCAGCGCGCCCGCCACCACCGCACCCTGAACTCCTGGTACTGGCTGGGCTGGTGGGTTCAGCCGGTGCTGGAGACCAGCCGGGACCTGCTGCTCGCGCACGCCTCCCACTGGCTCGACGGCCGCCACGTACCCGAACTCGACCGGGCCCTGGCCGGCTGCCCGCCCGTCGAGGCCGATCCGCAGGCGCGCTTTCTGCACGCCTGCCGGGCGTATCTGGTCAAGGACTGGGAGCAGCTGGTGCGGCACACCGAACCGCTGCTGGACGATCCGTTACTGGGCATCGAGGCGGGGCTGTTCGGCGGGATGGCCCGGGTGCGCCTGGAGATGTTCGGCCAGGCCGAACCGCTGCTCGCCGCCGCCTTGATGCGCTGCCGCAGCGAGCAGCCGCAGCGCAAGGAGCTGCGCTACTGGCTGGCCCGCGCCCATGAGGGCACCGGCCGCAGCGCTGCGGCGCTGCCCCTCTACCGCGCGGTGCACCGTATCGACCCGACGTTCATGGACACCTCGGCCCGGCTGGCGGCCATAGCCGAGGGCGACGGCCTGGACGAGACCGCGGATCTGGCCGCCGTATCGCTGGCCGGACTCGGCAGCCAGGATGCCGCCGAGGGCCGCGACGCCGCCACCGACCCCGACCCGCTGGTCACGGCCGATCCGCCGGACGGCCGCGAGCTGCGCACCACCGGCCCCGATCCGGAGGGCTCGCCGCTGGTGAGCTCCCCGGTGGTGGCCTCCGACGGCCCGCGCGAGCGGGTCGGCGTGCCCCCGCAGCCCGGCCCCTCCGACCCGGTCCTGCTGGAGAGCGCGCTGCAGGAGCTGGAGCGCATGGTCGGCCTGGAGCCCGTCAAACGGCAGGTGCGGGCGCTGTCGGCGCAGCTCCATATGGCCCGGCTGCGCGCCGGGCAGGGCCTCCCGGTCCAGCCGCCCAAGCGGCACTTCGTCTTCTCCGGCCCCTCCGGCACCGGCAAGACCACGGTCGCCCGGATCCTCGGCCGCGTCTTCTACGCGCTCGGACTGCTGGGCGGCGACCATCTGGTGGAGGCCGGGCGCGCCGATCTCGTCGGCGAATACCTGGGCCAGACCGCCGTGAAGGCCAATGAGCTGATCGACTCGGCGCTCGGCGGGGTGCTGTTCGTGGACGAGGCGTACTCCCTGTCCAACTCCGGCTACAGCAAGGGCGACGCGTACGGCGACGAGGCGCTGCAGGTGCTGCTCAAGCGCGCCGAGGACAACCGCGACCGCCTCGTGGTGATCCTGGCCGGCTACCCCGAGGGCATGGACCGGCTGCTGGCCGCGAACCCCGGCCTCGGCTCGCGCTTCACGACGCGCGTCGACTTCCCCAGCTACCGCCCGCTGGAGCTCACCCGGATCGGTGAGGTCCTGGCCGCCGAGAACGGCGACATGTGGGACGAGGAGGCGGTGGAGGAGCTGCGCTCCATCAGCGGACACGTCGTGGACCAGGGCTGGATCGACGAGCTGGGCAACGGGCGGTTTCTGCGGACGCTGTACGAGAAGAGCTGCGCCTACCGGGATCTGCGGCTGTCCGGCTGGACCGGCGCGCCGACCCGCGAGGACCTGGCCACGCTGCGGCTGCCGGATCTGATGCAGGCCTACGGCGAGGTCCTTTCGGGCCGCGGCCCCATGTACCGCGACCCGCAGGACCCGCCGCTGGAGTGACCCGCCGCAGGCGCCGCGACGCTCAGCCGACCATCGCCCGCTCCTCCTCCGCGGAGGCTGCGGAAGGCCCGGGTTTGGAAGACGCGGGGTCCTCCGCCGAGGCCGCCGAAGCCGCCGAAGCCGACGGCGCCGACGGCGCCGAAGGCGCCAGCTCGCCGCGGGGCTCGGCCACGCGGTCGCGGGTCCCGCCCCGGTGGGCCGGGTCGCGTACCTCGCCCACCAGCATCTCCAGGACGTCCTCCAGGGCGACGAGCCCCAGCACCTTGCCCGAAGCGTCGGCGACGGCCGCCAGATGCGAGGCGGCCCGCCGCATCACGGTGAGCGCGTCGTCCAGCGGCAGTTCCGCCCGCAGGGTCCCGATCGGGCGCCACAGATGCTGGGGTACGGCCCGCTCCCGGGCCTCCAGGTCCAGGACGTCCTTCACATGCAGATAGCCCATGAAGGCCCCGCCGGCCCCGCGCACCGGGAAGCGGGAGTAGCCGGTCCGTACGGTCAGCTCCTCGATCTGCCGGGGCGTGACCGAGGGGTCGACGGTGACCAGGCCCGCCGGGTCGAGCAGGACGTCCGTGACCGGGCGGCTGCCCAGCTCCAGGGCGTCGGCAAGCCGCTCGTGCTCGCCCGGGTCGAGCAGCCCGGCCTGCCGGGAGTCCTCGACGAGGTGGGTCAGCTGCTCACTGGTGAACACCGCCTCGACCTCGTCCTTGGGCTCCACCCGGAACAGCCGCAGCACCAGCCGGGCGCAGGCGCCGAGCAGCGCGGTGACCGGCCGGCACAGCCGGGCGAAGGTGACGAGGCCGGGCCCGAGCCACAGCGCGGTCTTCTCGGGCGCCGCCATGGCCAGGTTCTTCGGCACCATCTCGCCGATGACCAGGTGCAGACAGACCACCACCGCGAGCGCGATGGCGTAGCCGAGGGGGTGGACGAGGCCGCTGGGCAGATGGACGGCGTGGAAGACCGGCTCCAGCAGATGCGCGACGGTCGGCTCGGCGACCGCGCCGAGCGTCAGCGAGCAGATGGTGATGCCGAACTGCGCGGCCGCCATCATCTGCGGCAGGTTCTCCAGGCCGGTGAGCACCGTACGGGCGCGGGCCGAGCCCTCGGCCGCGCGCGGCTCGATCTGGCTGCGGCGTACGGAGACGAGGGCGAACTCGGCGCCGACGAAGAAGCCGTTGGCGAGGACCAGGAGAGCGGCGAAGAGAAGTTGGACCAGGCTCATCGTTCCGCCCCCCGCGCGGCGCCGCCGGCGGCGCCGCTTGCCGTGAGTGTGCCGGTGGCGGCGGCCGCCTCGGCGCCGCTGCCGGTGCCGGTGCGTATGATCCGCACCCGCTCGGCCCGGTGGTGTCCGACCTGCCGGACCGAGAGCTTCCAGCCGGGCAGCTCGGCGGTGTCGCCGACGGCCGGGATCCGCGCGAGGAGGTCGGCGACCAGCCCGGCCACCGTCTCGTACGGCCCGTCCGGCGCCTCCAGGCCGATCCGGCGCAGGGTGTCGACGCGGCAGCCGCCGTCGGCCTCCCAGGCGGGGCGGCCGTCCTCGGCCGGGGCCGGCATGAGGTCCGGGGTGTCCGCGGCCTCGTCGTCGTGCTCGTCGCGCACCTCGCCGACCAGCTCCTCGACGATGTCCTCCAGGGTGACCACGCCCGCCGTACCGCCGTACTCGTCGACGACGACGGCTATCGGCTGCTCGCTGCGCAGCCGCTCCAGGAGCGGCTGGACGGGCAGCGTCTCGGGGACGAGCACCGGGGGCTGGGCGATCCGCGCGACCGAGGTGCGCAGCCGCTCCTCCGAGCGCACCGCGAGGGCGTCCTTGAGGTGCACCATGCCGACCACCTCGTCGAGGCGGTCGCGGTAGACGGGGAAGCGGGAAAGACCGGTGGCGCGGGTGAGGTTGAGCACATCCTCCGCGGTCGCGGACGACTGCAGGGCGCTCACCCGCACGCGCGGGGTCATCACATGCTGCGCGGTCAGGTCGCCGAGGGAGAGGGTCCGTACGAACAGGTCGGCGGTGTCCTGCTCGATCGCGCCGGCCCGCGCGGAGTGGCGGGCCAGGGAGACCAGCTCACCGGGGGTGCGGGCGGAGGCCAGCTCCTCGGTGGGCTCGACGCCGAGCGCCCGTACCAGCCGGTTGGCGACCGTGTTGAGCAGGGCGATGACCGGGCGGAAGAAGCGCGCGAAGGCGTACTGCGGCCCGGCGACGAACCGCGCGACCTGAAGCGGCCGGGAGACGGCCCAGTTCTTGGGCACGAGCTCGCCGACGATCATCTGGACGGCGGAGGCGACCAGCATGCCCAGGACGACCGCGACACCGGAGACGGCGCCGTGCGGCAGCCCGGTGGCGGTCAGCGGCGGGGTCAGCAGCTCACCGAGCGCCGGCTCCGCGAGCATGCCGACCACCAGGGAGGTGATGGTGATGCCGAGCTGGGTGCCGGAGAGCTGGAAGGACAGCTCGCGCAGGGACTCGACGACGGTGCCGGCCCGGCGGTCGCCCTCGGCGGCGGCCCGCTCGGCGTCCGCCCGCTCGACGGTGACCAGACCGAATTCGGCCGCCACGAAGAAGCCGTTGGCGAGGATCAATACGAGTGCTGCGGCGAGCAGCAAGAGGGACAGGGTGGTGCTCATGCCGCCGCCATCGGTTGATGAGGGGCGGCGCAGGTACTACAGGACGATCCGTCCATCTCTGGAGGGAGTCACTCCTCGGGTCGCAGGGGCCTGTCAGGGCGCGCACAACGGCGCGCGGACAGGTGGTACGGGCGGGGGCACTGGCAGCGCCCCCGCAACAGAGTAATCAAGGATCCGGCTTTCCGGGCAGGCCCCGGTACCCGGACAGGGCCGATCGGGCGGCCTCAGTGCGTGCCGTGCCGCTCGGCGAGCGCCCGCAGAGTGCGTGCGTCGTCGATGGCGCGGGCCTTGGCGATACCGGGCTGGATGCCCATCGCGGCCAGGCTGGTGCCGTCGGAGAGGTCCAGGTATACCCAGGGGTCACCGGACCGCAGATTGACCCGCAGGACCTCCGCCCACGCCAGCCGGCGCTTGGTCGTCAGGTTGACCACGGTCACCCCGTCGGCGTCGGCGACCACCTTGGGCCGGCTGAGCAGCGCCAGCACACCGAAGAACAGCAGACCGGTGAAGACGAAGCTCAGCTTCTCCCCCGGGCTCAGCCGCTCCAGGAGCAGCGCGATCGCGCTGAGGGCGACGGCCTGGGCGACCCCCACGGTCAGCAGGACGGCCCGGGTGCGGGTCGGCCGGAAGGTGACAGGGAGGGCGGGGAGCCCGGCAGGGGGCTGCGCGGGCGCCGGCTCAGAGGCGGACACGTGGCGTGGGGTCTCTCCGTGAGAGGAACGGCGGGTCTGGTGCTGGGATGTCCGGGGCGCAGATGTCCTGGGCTCAGAGGCGGCAGGCGTGGATGCCGGTGGTCAGGATGGCCCGCGCCCCCAGGTCGTACAGCTCGTCCATGATCCGCTGGGCGTCCTTGGTGGGGACCATCGAGCGGACCGCGACCCAGCCCTCGTGGTGCAGCGGGGAGACGGTGGGCGACTCCAGGCCGGGGGTGAGGGCCATGGCCCGCTCCACCTGCTCGACGCGGATGTCGTAGTCCATCATCACGTAGCGCCGGGCCACCAGGACGCCCTGCATCCGGCGGAGGAACTGCTGGACCTTGGGGTCGTCGGCGGGGGCGCCGGTGCGGCGGATGACGACGGCCTCGGACTCCAGGATCGGCTCGCCGATGATCTCCAGACCGGCGTTGCGCAGGGTGGTGCCGGTCTCGACGACATCCGCGATGACCTCGGCCACACCGAGCTGGATGGCGGTCTCGACGGCGCCGTCGAGGTGTACGACGGCGGCGTCCACGCCGTTGTCCGCGAGGTGCTTGGTGACCAGGCCGGAGAAGGAGGTGGCGACCGTCATACCGCCGAACTCGCCGACGTCCTTCGCCGTACCGGGCCGGGTGGCGTAGCGGAAGGTGGAACCGGCGAAGCCCAGCTGCATGATCTCCTCGGCCTGGGAGCCGGAGTCGAGCAGCAGATCACGGCCGGTGATGCCGATGTCCAGGCGGCCGGAGCCGACGTACACAGCGATGTCGCGGGGGCGCAGGAAGAAGAACTCGACGTCGTTCTCGGAGTCGACGAGCACCAGTTCCCTGCGGTCCTTGCGCTGCCGGTAGCCCGCCTCATGGAGCATCGCCGACGCAGGCTCGGACAGTGAACCCTTGTTGGGGACGGCGATGCGCAGCATGAGACCTTTTTCCTTACGTGGGCGAGGGCTGGGGCTGTGGGGCGTGCTCAGAGGTGAGCGTAGACGTCGTCGAGGGTCAGGCCCCGGGCGATCATCATCACCTGGAGGTGGTAGAGGAGCTGCGAGATCTCCTCGGCGGCCGCGGCGTCGCTCTCGTACTCCGCGGCCATCCACACCTCGGCGGCCTCCTCCACGACCTTCTTGCCGATGGCGTGCACACCCGACTGAAGCAGGTCGGCGGTGCGGGAGATGGCGGGATCGGCCGTGAGGGCCTTCTGCTGAAGCTCGGCGAAGAGCTCCTCGAACGTCTTCTTGGGCATGATGCCCGTCATCCTACTGGGGTCGCACGATCCGGCTCGGCGCCAGGGTCAGGCGACCGACCGCAGCGTGAGGACGGTGGCGACGGCCGCGGTGACGGCCTCGTGGCCCTTGTCCTCGTTCGACCCTTCGAGCCCGGCCCGGTCCAGGGCCTGCTCCTCGGTGTCGCAGGTCAGCACGCCGAAGCCGATGGGCACCCCGGTGTCCACGCTGACCTGGGTGAGGCCCTGGGTGACGCCCTGGCACACATAGTCGAAGTGGGGGGTGCCGCCGCGGATGACGACGCCCAGGGCCACGACCGCGTCGAAGCCGCGGTCGGCGAGGACCTTGGCGGCCACCGGCAGCTCCCAGCTGCCCGGTACGCGCAGCACGGTCGGCTCGTCGATGCCCAGCTCGCGCAGGGCGCGCCGCGCCCCGTCGACGAGCCCGTCCATCACCTGGGCGTGCCACTGGGCGGCCACGACGGCCACGCGCAGGTCTCCGCCGTTCTCCACGGACAGCTGGGGGGCTCCCTTACCGCTCACGTCTGCTTCTCTCCTTGGTGCGGGTGTTGCTCTGGTGCGGGTGTCGCTTGGGGTACGGGTGTCGCTGGGGCGACGGCTACGGGTACGGGGCTGCGGCTACTGGTTGCCGCAGGCGGACATCGGCTGGGGGCGGCCGCTCTCCAGCCACGGCAGGTCGTGGCCCATACGGTCGCGCTTGGTGCGCAGATAGCGCAGGTTGTGCTCACCGGCCTGGACCGGCATCGGCTCCCGGCCGGTGACCCGCAGCCCGTGCCGGACCAGCGCCGCGGTCTTCTCCGGGTTGTTGGTCATCAGGCGCAGCGAGCCCACACCGAGGTCGGCGAGGATGCGGGCGCCGGCGGCGTAGTCGCGGGCGTCGGCGGGCAGGCCGAGTTCGAGGTTGGCGTCGAGGGTGTCGCGGCCCAGCTCCTGAAGCTCGTATGCGCGCAGCTTGGACAGCAGCCCGATGCCGCGGCCCTCGTGACCGCGCAGATAGACCACCACGCCGCGGCCCTCGGCGGTGATCCGCTCCAGGGAGGCGTGCAGCTGGGGGCCGCAGTCGCAGCGCTGCGAGCCGAAGACATCGCCGGTCAGGCACTCGGAGTGGATACGGACCAGGACGTCCTCGCCGTCGCCGATGTCGCCCTGGACGAGGGCGATGTGCTCGACGCCGTCGGTGGTGGAGCGGTAGCCGTATGCCTGGAAGTCGCCGAAGGCGGTGGGCAGCCGGGTCTCGGCCTCGCGCCGCACGGTGGGCTCGATGGCCCTGCGGTAGGCGATCAGGGCCTCGATGGAGATGATCGCCAGTCCGTTCCGGCGGGCGAAGGCGACCAGTTCGGGCAGGCGCAGCATGGTGCCGTCGGGGCCCGCGATCTCGCAGATCGCGGCGGCCGGGCGGAGCCCCGCCAGCCGGGCGAGGTCGACGCCGGCCTCGGTGTGGCCGTCGCGGGTCAGCACCCCGCCGTCGCGGGGGCGCAGCGGGAAGATATGGCCGGGGCGCGCGAAGTCCTCGGGGGTGGAGTGCGGATCGGCCAGCAGGCGCAGGGTGGTGGAGCGGTCGGCGGCGGAGATGCCGGTGCCGACGCCGTGTTCGGCGGTGGCGTCGACCGAGACGGTGAAGGCGGTGCGCATGGACTCGGAGTTCTCCTCGACCATCTGCGGCAGCCGCAGCCGGTCGAGGTCGGCGGCGTCCAGGGTGGCGCAGATCAGCCCGCGGCACTCGCTCATCATGAAGGCGACGATCTCGGTGGTGGCCTTCTCGGCGGCGACGATGAGGTCGCCCTCGTTCTCCCGGTCCTCGTCGTCCACGACCACGACGGGGCGCCCGGCGGCGATCTCGGCGATCGCCCGCTCGACGGAGTCGAGGGACAGCTCGTCGGGCCATTCGGGGGCGCCCTGCGGGCTCGGCACGGCCTGCACGCTCTGTACGGGGGTCATGTGTCGCTGCTTCCTGGTGTTGCTGCTGCTCGTGGGCTCCTGGACGTCGCCGACGGGGGCGGTCATGCGACGGCCTCCTCGTCCGTGGCGTCCGTGCCGGCCGTGCCGGCCGGGGCGCCCGCGCCCTTGCCCAGCAGCCGCTCGACGTACTTGGCGAGCACGTCCACTTCGAGGTTGACGGGGTCGCCGGCCTGCTTGACGCCGAGGGTGGTCAGGGCGAGGGTCGTCGGGATGAGGCTGACGGTGAAGTAGTCGGGGCCCGCGTCGACGACGGTCAGGCTGATGCCGTCGACCGTGATGGAGCCCTTCTCGACGACATAGCGGCTCAGATCGGCGGGGAGCGAGATCTTGACGATCTCCCAGTGCTCGGAGAGCTTGCGCTCGATGACGGTGCCGGTGCCGTCGACGTGGCCCTGCACCAGGTGGCCGCCCAGGCGCCCGCCGAGCGCCATCGGGCGCTCCAGGTTGACGCGGGAGCCGACGGCGAGGGCGCCGAGGCTGGAGCGGTTCAGGGTCTCGGCCATGACGTCGGCGGAGAACCGGCCGTCCTCGAGGTCGACGACGGTGAGGCAGACGCCGTTGACGGCGATGGAGTCGCCGTGCTTGGCGCCTTCGGTGACGACGGAGCCGCTGACCAGGAAGCGGGACGCGTCGCCCAGGTTCTCGACGGCGACGATCTCGCCCAGTTCTTCGACGATTCCGGTGAACATTCAGCTCTCCTCGGGTGCGACAGGGGCGGTGGGCGCCGGCACGGCGGTGATGCGCAGGTCGGGACCGAGCCTGGTGACGTCGGTCAGCTCGAGGCGCAACGCGCGGGTGATGGTGGTGATTCCGGCGTCGGCGAGGGCGGGGGCGCCGGCGCCGAGCAGTGCGGGGGCGAGATAGCCGACGACCTTGTCGACGGCGCGGGCGGCCAGGAACGCGCCGGCGAGCGTGGGGCCGCCCTCCAGCAGGACCGAGCGGACCCCGCGCCCGTGGAGCTCGCCGAGCAGCGCGGGGATGTCCAGGCCAGGACCGGACGCGGCGCGTGGCAGCCGTACGGTCTCGGCGCCCGCCAGCCGTACGGCGGGGGCGTCTTCGGCGACGGCGACCAGGGTGGGTGCGGTGCCGTCCAGGACCCGGGCGCCGGGGGCGATGGTGGCCTTGCTGTCGAGGACGACGCGCAGCGGCTGCCGGGCGCCGCCTTGGCCACGTACGGCGAGGTGCGGATCGTCGGCGCGCAGGGTGCCTGAGCCGACCAGCACGGCGTCCGACTCGGCGCGCAGCCGGTGCACATCGGCGCGGGACTCGGCGGAGGTGATCCACCGGCTGGTGCCGTCGGCGGCGGCGCTGCGCCCGTCCAGGGTCGCGGCGTACTTCCACAGCACGAAGGGGCGGCCGAACCGCGTCGAGGTCAGCCACGCCTCGTTGACCGCGGCGGCCTGGTCGGCGAGGAGTCCGCTCTCGACGGCGGTCCCGGCGGCGGCCAGGGTGGCGGCCCCGCCGGCGGCCTTGGCGTTGGGGTCGCCCACCGCGTACACGACGCGGACGATCCCGGCGTCCAGCAGCGCCTGGGCGCAGGGGCCGGTGCGGCCGGTGTGGTTGCAGGGTTCGAGGGTGACGACGGCGGTGCCGCCACGGGCCCGCTCGCCGGCCGCGCGCAGGGCGTGGACCTCGGCGTGGGGTCCGCCGGCCTGCTGGTGCCAGCCCTCGCCGGCGGTACGGCCGTCGGCGTCGAGGATGACGCAACCGACCACGGGGTTGGGGCTGGTGTGGCCGAGGCCCCGGGCGGCGAGCGCTATGGCACGGCGCATCGCTTCGGCTTCGGCGGTGGTGGCCACCGGGTCCTCCTGCCTCTTCGGGCACGGACTCCGGGGCTGTCGAGATGACAGAAGCGGAAAGACGGCACCGGGGAACGCCTGGGCCGGGATACGGTCCGCCACAGAAAGCGGGCCGCCGAGCGCGGCGCACCGGTGCACTACTCCCGCCGCGCACTGCCTCCCATCCGGACTTTCACCGTCGGTCCAGGAATTTCACCTGGTCAACCGGCCGCTGGCAGCGGACGGGTCGCGGACTGTAACCGCCGGTTCGGATTTTCACCGACCCCGGAGTGCGCTGACGTCACTGGTACGGCCCCAGTGTGCCATGGGACATCGGCACAGCTGGGGCCGCGGGAGTGTGGCTTGCCTCACCCGTCCGTCAACCAGTGGTGGCGATGCTGTCAAGCTGCTCGACGGCCGGCCGCAGCGCCCACAGGTCGCCGCCGGGCGGTGCCTGGAGCGCGGGGAGCGCCGCCTTGGCCTTGCGGTCGCCCGCGTCGGCCGCCGCGTGCACGATGTCGCTCGCCGCGTAGGCGCGGAAGTCCAGCTCCGGGTATGGCCAGGGCTTGGCCCCGGTGGCCGCGGGGAGCAGTACGTCGACGGCCTTGAAGAGGTTCGCCCCGTCCGGCCCCGTGTAGTGCCACAGGTCCACGCCGACGTGCTTGCCGACGGCCGCGAGGCGGGTGAAGGCGACGAGGTTGAAGGTCGAGTAGTGGAAGCTGCGGGTGCGGGAGAGCTCTCCGGGCTGGGTGCCGTCCGCCGCGATCTGGGCGTCCACGCGCTTGGTGCGGGCCTCGCGGACGACCTGGCGGGCCAGGTCCCGGTCGCCCACGGCGGCGGCGATGGCGGCGATCTGCATATCGGCGAACGTGCCGTGGTTGTTCTCGGCGGCGCTCTCCTCCTTGCCGAAGTCGCTGTTCACCAGCCAGTCCAGGAACTGCTTGTTCCAGGTGCGGAAGCCGGTGTGGTCGCCGCGGGTCCAGCCGGGGGCGCCGGTGTCGAGGATGGCGGCGGCGTCCAGCAGGCTGGTGAAGCCCTGGGAGAAGTCGATGATGCCGATCGAGCGGCCGTCGTACTTGCAGGGGATGAACTGGGCGTGGTTGAGGCTGGGGTTCATCCGGGTCGCGGGGTCGACGAACCAGGTGCGCAGGATCTCGGCGGCGTGCTCGGCGTAACCGCGCTTGCCCGTGTAGTACCAGGCCAGGGAGAGCTCATAGGCGGACTCGAAGACCTTGCCCACCTCGGGACGGTCCGTCATCTTGTCCACGTCGGGGTTCCGTTGGCCATCCTTCTGAACATAGGGGCAGCCGTACGGATTGTCTTCGGTCTTCGGCTGGGTGGGCCACCAGTACGGGGCCTGGCTGAAGTAGTCGTGCTTGTCGCCGCTGGGCGGCACCTGGTCCTTGTCGGTGACCGTCCAGGGGCCCTGGTTCATCCACTGGTCGGCCCGGGCGGTCAGATCGCGTACGGTCCGCTTCAGCCGCACGTCTCCCAACTGCAGCTTCACCTTGGTCACGGCCAGCCGTGGGCCGTCGAGCACCACGGTCCTGGGCACCGGGGCCGGATGGCGGGCGGGTTCGGCGCCCTGGGCGGAGGGGGCGGCGGGGAGGGCGAGGACGGCGAGGAGCGCGGAGAGGGCGACGGCGGCGCGGGCGATCGGCCCACGTACGGGAGAGGTTGCACCCATCGAGGGACCCCAATCAGCTATCTGAACAGAATTCAGGATCGCGATCGTGGGCCAGGCTATGCGGAGGCCATGCTCACGACAAGAGATCGCGCATAACTCCGCGGCGGCGTGGCACCGAGCCGCGGACCGGCTGAGGGACGCGGACCGGCTGGAGCGACAGGCCGGCTAAGGGGCGCCGAACAGCTGGTTCTGGGCGGCGTCCGTGGCGGTCAGGACCGCGCCGCGCAGCACTCCACCGCCGCCCACCACCCCGGCCCGCACCTGGGTGCACAGCGGCGACATGCCCCGCAGCCTGTCCCCCACGCGGCGCGCCAGGTCGGCACCCCCGGCCCGGCCCACCTCTCCGCCGAGCACCACACAGCCCGGGTCGAGCACCGCGCACACCGCGGCCGCGCCCACCGCGATCCGGCCCGCGAGCGCGTCCAGGAACGGCTCGCCCCGCTCCCCCTCGTCCACCGCGGCCCGTACGACCGCCTCCGCCGCGCGCGCGTCGTCCGCCGGGTCGGCCGACAGCCCCAGGTCGCGGGCGAGTTCACAGACCGCGGGGCTGCCCGCGAGCGAGTGGAAACCGCCGTCGCAGGCGGTCGCGGACGGCAGCCCGGACGTCCACGGCACCGGCATGAAACCGATCTCCCCCGTCCCCCCGGAGGCCCCGCGTCTGAGCACCCGGTCGAGCACGACGGCCGCGCCGACGCCATGGCCCAGCCACAGCAGTACAAAGGTGTCCCGGTCGCGGACCACACCGAGCCGCTGCTCGGCGACGGCGGCCAGATTGACCTCGTTCTCCAGCAGCACCGGCGCCCCGAGGCCGGCGTGCAGGGCCGCGCTCAGCTCGCGGTGCCAGCGGGGCAGGGCGTCGGTGGCGGCGAGTTCGCCGGTCGCCGGGTCGACGAGCCCCGGGGCGCCGATGCCGATGTGGTGCAGCCGCTCGGCCCCGGCCTCCCGGGCGGTGCGCCGCACCAGGTCCACCGTGGCCTCGGCGGCCCGCGCGGGCTCGACGTCGGCGGCGACCGGCAGCGACGCCTCGGCGCGGGTGTTGCCCAGCAGATCGGCCACGCACACCGCCACGCTCCGCGCGCGGACGTCCACGCCCGCCACATGCGCGCTGTCGGCGACGATGCCGTACACCCGGGCGTTGGGCCCTCGGCGCTCGGCGCCCGCCTCCCCCACCACCGCGATCAGCCCGGCGTCCCGCAGCCGCTCCACGAGGTCCGCGATGGTGGGCCGGGACAGCCCGGTCAGGTTCTTGAGCTGGCCGGCGGTCAGCGGCCCCTCATCCTTGAGGAGGTGCAGGGCGAGGCGGTCGTTGATCGCCCGCGCCGTACTCGGAGAGGCGATACGGCCCGCCAGGGGCACGCGCGTCGACGTCATGGCGGGATCCTTTCAGAGGCACCGCTCATATGGACTCTATCTATCAGGGAGCCTTCCTGATAGTTTCCGTGGTCGAATCGCGTCTCCCAAAGGTCCTCAGAACGTCTCCAGAAGATTTCCGGTAAGGCTCCAGAAGGGTGGGCAGCAGGTATGGGCAGCGATACGGACGCGAAAGCACTGCGCCGGGCGCGGGTCGCCGTGGCGACCGTGTTCGCCGTCCACGGCGCGGTCACCGGCAACTTCGCCACCCGCGTCCCCTGGATCCAGGAGCATCTGGACCTCGGCGCGGGCCTGCTCGGCCTCGCCCTCGTCTTCCCCGCGATCGGGGCCTCCGTCACGATGCCCCTGGCCGGGCGGATCAGCCACCGCTTCGGCGCCCGCGCCGCCCTGCGCGGGCTGATCGCGCTGTGGTGTCTGTCGCTGGTGCTGCCCCCGCTCGCGCCCGGCCTGGTCTGGCTGTGCGCCGCGCTGTTCGTCTACGGCGCCTCCGCCGGGATGGCCGATGTCGCCATGAACGCCCTCGGCGTGGAGATCGAGGCGCGCCTGGGCCGCTCCATCATGTCCGGGCTGCACGGCATGTGGAGCGTCGGAGCGCTCCTCGGCTCGGCGGCCGGCACGCTCGCCGCCCACGCCGACGCGGACGCCCGGCTGCATCTCGGCCTCGCCGCCGCCGTGCTCACCGTGATCGGCGCGGTGGTCTGCCACTGGGTGCTCGATCTGCGCAGCGCCCCCGAGGAGCACCCGCCGCCCCGCTTCGCCCTGCCGCCCCGCTCGGCGCTGATCATCGGCGCGGTCGGCTTCTGCGCGGTGTTCGCCGAGGGCGCGAGCCTGGACTGGTCGGCGGTCTATCTGCGGGACGTCCTGGACTCCTCCCCCGCCCTCGCCGCCGCCTGCACCACGGCCTTCTCCTGCACCATGGCCGCGGCCCGGCTCGTCGGCGACGCGGTGGTGGGGCGGTTCGGCGTGGTAAGGACCGTACGGGTGGGCGGCGTTCTGTCCACGGCCGGCGGTGTGCTGATCGTGACCGCCAACGGCCCCGCCCGCGCCATCGCCGGATTCGGCCTGCTCGGCCTCGGCGTCGCGGTGGTCGTCCCGCTCGCCTTCGCGGCGGCCGGGCGCAGCGGGCCGAATCCCAGCCAGGCGATCGCGGGCGTCGCCACGATCACGTACACCTCGGGTCTTATCGCCCCGGCCGCGATGGGCTCGATCGCCGACGCGACCTCGTTGACGGCCTCGTTCGGTGTGGTGGCGGTGCTGACGCTGGGGTTGGTGGTGGGAGCGGGTGTGCTGCGCGGGCCGGCGCACGAGGGGGCGGCGGCCGGCGGCCACGCGGACGCGGCGGCGTCGAGCGCGGCGCCGCGCTGACGGGGCGCTTCTCCCCCACCCGCCCCTTCCCACAACCGGGGCTCCGCCCCGGACCCCGGTCCTCAAGCGTCGGACGGCTCGGGGCCTGCCTCCGCGCGGCGGAACCGCGTATCGGCACAGGCCGGGAAGGGGAGGGGCGGGTAGGGAAAGGCGCGGCGCAGCCGGGCGTGAGTTCGGCCGGGGCCGAAGTGTCGGGGGCGCATGATGGGCGTATGCCCCAGCCCCATTCCCGCGGCCCGCAGCTCGCCCGGTTCGCCGCGCTGCTCGCGGACGAGACCCGCGCGTCGTTCTGTCTGGCGCTGCTCGACGGGCGGGCATGGACCGCCGGGGAGCTGGCACGGCTCGCCGGGGTGGCCCCGTCGACCACGAGCGAGCATCTGAGCCGGCTGGTCGAGGGCGGTCTGCTGGCGGAGGAGCGGCAGGGCAGGCACCGCTACGTACGGCTGGCGGGGCCGCAGATCGCCCAGCTGATCGAGGACCTGTCCGGCCATGCCGCACCGCCGCCCGCGCCCCGGACGCTGGGCGCCGCCGGCGCCGGTGCGGCCATGGCGCGGGCCCGGACCTGCTACGACCATCTCGCCGGGCGACTCGGCACCGCCATCACCGACGCCATGCTGGAGCGGGGGCTGCTGCAGGGCGCGACGGGCTTCTCGCTGACCGACGCCGGTCTGGTCTGGTTCCGGGACCTGGGCGTCGATCTGTCGGGCGCGCCGCGCGGCCGCCGGCCGATGGCCCGCAGCTGTCTGGACTGGACCGAGCGCAGACCGCATCTGGCGGGCATGGCGGGGGCCGCGCTGTGCCGGCACGCGCTGGACGCGGGGTGGTGTGTGCGGATCGGCAGCCAGCGGGCGCTGCGGGTCAGCGAGGACGGGCAGCGGGCGCTGCGCGATCTGCTGGGCGTGCGGATCGCCGACCTGCAGAATCTTTGATCGCTCGGCTCCAGGATCTTTAGGGGGATGAAACACACTTTCGACCGTCTAACATTGCTGCGATCCCCCTGAGCAATGAAGTGGAGCACAACCATGGGCCTCGGCGTGCGCTGGACCCTGCACGGCGACGGGCGTACGCCCGCCCCCGGAGCCGTCGTCAAGCCGGATGAGCGGCTGTCCTGGCCCAGGACGGCGGGTCTTGGCGCACAGCACGTCGTGGCGATGTTCGGGGCGAGCTTCGTGGCCCCGGTGCTCATGGGGCTCGACCCCAATCTCGCGATCATGATGTCCGGGGTCGCGACCATCCTGTTCCTGCTGGCGACCCGCGGCCGGGTGCCCAGCTACCTGGGCTGCAGCCTCTCCTTCGTCGGCGTCGCCGCCGTGATCAGGGCGCAGGGCGGTGGCAGCGCCGCCATCACCGGCGCGATTCTCGTGGTCGGCGGGGTGCTGTTCCTCAGCGGTCTGGCGGTCCGCAAGTTCGGCGCGCGCATCATCCACGCGGCGATGCCGCCGGTGGTCACGGGCGCGGTGGTGATGCTGATCGGCTTCAACCTCGCACCGGTGACGGCGAACACATACTGGCCCGCCGACCAGTGGACCGCGCTGCTGACCATGCTCTTCACCGGTCTCGCCGTGGTCTGTCTGCGCGGCTTCTGGTCACGTATCGCGATCTTCCTGGGCCTGGTCTTCGGCTATGTGATCTCCTGGCTCTTCGACCGCGTCTTCGGCAGGATCCACTCGCTGGACGGCAGCGGACGGGCCACCGACCACTGGCGGCTCGACCTGTCCGGGGTGTCCAAGGCGGACTGGATCGGACTGCCCTCCGTCCACGCGCCCAGCTTCCAGTGGTCGGCCATCCTGGTCGCCCTGCCGGTCGTCATCGCGCTGATCGCCGAGAACGCCGGGCACGTGAAGGCGGTCGGCGAGATGACCGGCGACCCGCTCGACGACACCCTCGGCACCGCCATCGCGGCGGACGGCGCGGCCACCATGCTCTCCACGGCGGTCGGCGGCCCGGCCAACACCACGTACTCCGAGAACATCGGCGTCATGGCGGCCTCCCGTGTCTACTCCACCGCCGCCTACTGGGCCGCGGCCGGCTTCGCCCTGCTCTTCGGGCTGTGCCCCAAGTTCGGGGCGATCGTCGCGGCGATACCCGGCGGCGTACTGGGCGGGATCACCGTCATCCTGTACGGCATGATCGGGCTGCTCGGCGCCCAGATCTGGGTGCACAACAAGGTGGATCTGCGCAATCCGCTCAATCTGGTGCCGGTCGCGGCCGGTGTGGTCATCGGCGTCGGCGGGGTCGGCCTCAAGGTCAGCGACAACTTCGAGCTCAGCGGGATCGCGCTGGGCACGGTCGTCGTGCTCAGCGGCTACCACCTGCTGCGCGCTCTGGCCCCGGCCCATATGAAGCGCGAGGAACCGCTGCTGGACTCGGGCACCAGCGCGTACGACGACGAGCCGACGGCGGCCGAGACCGCCACCAAAGCCTGAGGGCCTGAGTAGAACCTCGCGGCACTATCCGCGCGCCGCGAGGTCCTGGAGGCCCACCACCCGCAGCAGCTCAAGACGCTCGTACGACTCGGTGCCCGGGCGGGCCGAGTGGACGATGAGCCGCTGGGCGTGCTCGGAGCTCAGCAGCACCTCGCACTCCAGCTCGAGCAGCCCCACCACCGGGTGCAGAAAGCGTTTGACCGCCGAGCGGCGCACCGCGACCTCGTGCGCCTCCCACAGCGCGGCGAACTCCTGGCTGGCCGCCCGCAGCTCGGCAACGAGCGCCGCCGGTTCGGGGTCGTCGGGGCGGGCGGCCAGCACGGCCCGCAGATTCGCGACATGGTTCCGCGCGTGCTCCTCCTGGTCCTCGGGCGGGCAGATTCGGCGCGCGTCCGGATCGGTGAAGTAGCGGCGGATCATATTGCGCTGTCCCGGCGGCCGGGCGCTGATGTCGCCGGACAGCGCGGCAGCCATCGGGTTCTGCGCCAGCACCTCGCCCCAGTCGTTGATCACCATCGCCGGGGTGTCGTACAGCCGGTCCAGGACCAGCAGCAGACCTGGCCGCACATGCCCCGAGGACGACCGGTCGCGCGGCGGCTCCTCCCCCACCAGATGGAAGAGGTGGTCCCGCTCGTCGTCGGTGAGCCGCAGCGCGCGGGCCAGCGCGGTCAGCATCTGCCGGGACGGGCGCGGGCCACGGGCCTGCTCCAGGCGGGTGTAGTAGTCGGTGGACATACCGGTCAGCTGGGCCACCTCCTCGCGGCGCAGCCCCGGGGTGCGGCGGCGCGCGCCCGGGCCGAGCCCGACGTCGGCGGGTGAGAGCCGGGTGCGGCAGCGGCGCAGGAAGTCGGCGAGTTGAGTGCGGTCCACGCCTCAAGGATCGCCGGTCCCCGGCTCCCCATCCAGGGTCTGCCAATCCCTGGATCGACGGTGCTCTCCCGGTCGGCCGCGGACTCCCGCAGGGTCGGAGCCGACAAACGTCGTAGTCGACAAAAGCTGATAAAAGGAGTCAGGACATGCTGACGTTGGTGACCGGGGTGACCGGCCGGGTGGGACAGCGGTTCACGCCACGGCTGCTGCAGTGGCGCGCGCCCGGCGACGAGGTACGGGTGCTGGTGCGCGACGCGGCGAAGGGCGCGCCCTTCGCCGCGCTGGGCGCGCAGGTGGCGGTCGGCGATGTGCGCGACGAGCAGGACGTGCGCAAGGCGCTGACCGGGGTGGACGCGGTGGTCAATGTGGCGGCGGCGTTCCGGGGGGCGCCGGACGAGGAGGCGTGGGCGGTCAACCGCGACGCGGCCCTCGGCCTCGCCCGCGCGGCCCTGGAGGCGGGGGCCTCGCGCTTCGTCCAGGTCAGCACCAATCTGGTCTACGGCCTTGGGCGCGGCCGGCCGCTGGTGGAGGACGACGAGTCGGTGCCGGGCGGGGAGATGTGGGGCGCGTACCCCGCGTCCAAGGCCGAGGCCGAGCAGGGGCTGCTTGAGCTGCACCGCGAGCGCGGGCTCGACGTCCGGATCGGCAGCCTGCCCTTCGTATACGGCGAGGGCGACCCGCATCTGGCGGAGTCGCTGCGGTGGGCGGGGCAGTGGGCGGGCCATCAGCGGCTGCAGATGGCGCATCACGCGGATGTGGCGCGGGGGCTGGTGCGGCTGCTGACCGCGCCGGGCGTGGCCGGGCGGAAGTACAACATCGTCGATGACGCGCCCGTCACGGCGGTGGATCTGCACCGGGTCAACGGCGTTCCGCTGCCGGAGGGCATGGCGGACCGCACCGACCCCGACCCCTGGTTCGGAGTGTGCTCCAACGCCCGGCTCCGCGCCGAGCTGGGCTGGCGGCCCCTGTACCCGACGCTGTGGACGGCCCGCGACGCGGGGGCGCTGTGACGGGAGCGCTGTGACGAGGCCCGTAACGGGGGCACTCTGACGAGGTCCCGTTAGTCCGTTTCGGGGAAGCGGCGGCGTACGGCCGGACGGGCCGCGGCTCGGCTGCGACGCTTGCGTCCATGACAACGTCGGCCGAGCGGCGCGCGCCGCGGACCGTGGAGGGTGTCGTGGCGCGGATGCGCGCGCTCGGCGCCGCGCTGCCGCCCCGGGACGGGGTGGCGGTCTTCAACCGGGTGTATCTGGCGGTCACCGAGGAGGTCGGCCGCCGGCTCTCGGACGGTTACTTCCAGGACCCCGCCGCCACCCAGGACCTGGATGTGCGCTTCGCCGCCCGCTATCTGACCGCGGTCGACGCGGCGGCGGCCGGGCGGCGGCCGTCCGCCTGCTGGCGGCCGCTGTTCCAGCTGCGCCGCCATCCCGGAGTCCGTCCGCTGCAGTTCGCGCTGGCCGGGATGAACGCGCATATCGGCCATGACCTGGCCCTCGCGCTGGTGGAGACCTGCCGGGAGCGGAAGGCGGAACCGGAGGAGCTTGAGGGCGACTTCGACCGGGTCGGCACCCTGCTCACCGGTCTCGAGGAGCGGATCCGCGAGGACCTGATGCCCGGCCCCGACCTGCTGGACGTGGCCGATCCGCTCACCCACCTGGTGGGCGCGTGGAGCCTGGACAAGGCGCGGGGCGCCGCGTGGGCGGCGTTCCGCGCCCTGTGGGGGCTGCGCGGACTGCCGGAGCTGACCGAGGAGTTCGTCGAGCGCGTCGACGAGAGCGTCGGGCTGGTGGGGCGGTTTCTGCTCACCCCACTGCCCGGCGACTGATTTGTGGTGAGTATGAGACAGCGACACGCCGACGTCATGGCGTGTCGCTGGATCATACTAACCGCAAATACACCGGCACAGTGCGCAGGGTGTTATATAGGAAGAGGGTCGGGGAGGGAAAGAATGTGCAGA